>DASZGG010000357.1:0-3008 GCA_035939025.1 Chthoniobacterales bacterium
CTACGGTATCGATATCAATGACCGCAGCGATTTCGATATCATCATTAACACCGAGAGACTTACCGCCGAACAGGTCTCCAGCCTGATTGTTGCCGCCGCTCGTTGGGCTAGCCAGAATCAGTTGGATCGGAGAAACCTGCATCTCCAGCGAATTCGAAAAATCATCTCTGATCAGTTAAGAGTCGATCCGAAAGTGTTGATAGACAACTCGATCCCAGCCGACCCGAAGGAGATCTATCACCGTCTGCAGGCTGATTGCCGTTAGTGTCCTGTCCCCGAAATAGCAGGTATATTGTTGGGATCAAAATGGGCCGTCGGCAAGGCGCGAGGAGGGAGCATCCCGCACCAGTTTTAGGCCTGTGGCGGTCTGGTTTGCCTCGGCGCCCCTCAAACTGGTGCGGGACGTGACCGACGAGCAACGCGGCCGCCGGCCCATTTTCATCACAACCCTCTGGGCCGGGGCCAGTTGGCTGTTTTTCCGCGTTGCTCGCTCGACCCGTATGACTCAGATATGGGTGCTTCGCTCGCGCCTTGAAAAACAGCCAACTGACCTCCGGCAATATACCTGCTATTTCGGGGACAGGACACTAGCCTCGGAAAAATTTAAGAGGTTCACACAGAGGGCACGAAGGTCACAACGCGGCGCAGCCGCAACCACAAAGGACGCGGTGTCGGCGTATGGGCGTATCGGCGTATCGGCGAGCCCGCAAGCCCGCAAGCATGAATGGGACGCGCAGTGGTTAAATGAGGACTTGAAGTAGATGAAAGACCGCCCCGGAATGGGTAGCTTTGCGGTTGTGAAAACAAAAACAGCCAATAGCCAAGACGGTCTTCCAAAGAATTTCCTAAATCGGTTTGGTGAGCATGTCACTGGAATTCTAAGCGGATTGGACCGAGTGCGTTTCCGAGCAACGCTTCGCCCGCTGTTCTGTCCAAACGGACCGGAGGTGTATCTAAACTACTGCAAAGTGCTGATAAAGAATTTTAAGGGCTTTGCCCAAGAGATCAGCGATCGGGTTAAAAAGCTAGCCTACGACACATTCCAGCAGGCCGGACGGCCCAACCTTTATTTGCCCAGTGCGCAGCTCTGTAAGGAAGCGCTGGTCCAAGAGTTGATGGCCAAGGAGCAAATCAAGGAGGGGCCGATCGCACTTTTGAGCTGTGTGGAACCCTGTCTATCGTTCCGGGTTCGAGGCGATCACCAAACCAAAATGCTGCGCTTGGTCATGGAATCCACCAAATGCACCCATCTCTACCATTATTACCAGCACTCTGAAATTGGGCTGATGCATATCCGGGTGCAAACTTGGTTTCCTTTCAGCGTGGACGTATGCCTCAATGGTCGGCAATGGCTGGCGCGCCAGATGGATCGAGCCGGGATCGACTATCAGCAGCGGGACAACTGTTTTATCTGGATCAAGGATTACGCGGCAGTCCAAGAGTTGCTGGATGAACAATTACGCGGCGACTGGCCAGCCTTGATGAACGCATTTCTGGAACTTGCTCATCCTCTGCATAGCCAAATTACTGCTCCGATGGTGGGTCTAAGCTATTACTGGAGTGCTTCCCAGAGCGAATACGCCACCGATGTGCTCTTCGATCAAACCCAGGAACTCCAAAAGCTCTACCCGAAATTTTTATGCCATGCGATCAGTACTTTCCAAAGTCCCGATGTGTTTCGCTTCCTCGGCAGAAAAGTTTCTCCGTGCAGTGGCCAAATACGGGCTAACTTTCAAGGTGAAGTCAGCTCAAGACTCCAAAATCGACCCGAAGGAGTACGGATCCGCCATACCCTCAATGGCAATTCGCTCAAGATGTACGACAAGGAGGGCAGCGTTCTGCGAGTCGAAACCACTATCGTGCGGCCCAGGGAGTTTAAAGTCTATCGAGCTAAAGAAGGTGAGCCTGGTCAAGAGAAGCACTGGAGGAAGTTGCGCAAAGGAGTCTGCGACATGTATCGACGCGGCCAAGTGTGTCGCGCGGCCAATCACCGTTACCTTGAAGCCCTAGCCAGTGTCACCGGCTCAAATTCACTTCTACAAGAAGCAGCCGAAGTCTGTCGCCCCGTTACCCGCAATGGCAAACGTTATCGGGGACTCAATGCTCTGGCG
Source organism: Chthoniobacterales bacterium (assembly GCA_035939025.1). Lineage (GTDB taxonomy): Bacteria > Verrucomicrobiota > Verrucomicrobiia > Chthoniobacterales > JAFAMB01 > JAFAMB01. The sequence continues at coordinate 2,112 of DASZGG010000357.1, forward strand.
CAGAAGGATCACGCTTTACTGCTGGCTCTCAGCCGCGGCGAGTTCGCCCTTACTAGTATCCGCAACGCTGATCTACGCGCCTTGCTCTACCCGTCAGTTACAACATCCAAAACTTCCAAAGCCGAAACCCGGCGCACAAGCGCAGCCATTACTCGCCAATTCGCCTTAATGCGAGCTCACGGACTGCTGCGGAAACTCTCCAGCACTCATCGCTATCAGCTCACGGCAAAAGGCCGACGAATTATCACCGCTTTAATTGCCGCCTGCAACGCTGATGTCGAACAACTTACCAAAATGGCCGCATGAAAATCCTCGCTAGATTGCACGATATTGAACGTCAGTAGTACAAAGGGTTTAGGGATAAACCGTGCACCGACTGGGTGGGGAACCCAGCTAGGTGAGGCTCAATAACATTTGCTGGCGTCGCCGTGAGTTATCATTGAGTCGATGAATGTTGAGGACTGATCTGTCCAGCATCGAATCTTTGCGATCTTTGCGCTCTTCTGTGCAAATCCTTCTTTATTGGTTTTTAGAATCTGTCTTGGACAGGAGTGATCGGAACTCTCTAAAAAATATGCGATTTTGGAAGTGCTCCGATGAATAGACGCAAACTTCACGAAGAGGCTAGGCGCGCGATTGAACGGCTAATCGCCGATCGAGGGATTAAAGCGGGCAGCCGAATCCCCACCGAGAGTAAGTTGGCCGGAGAACTTTACGTCAGTCGGACCACAATTCGCAGGGCCCTAAAGGATTTAGAGGAGGAGGGCAGAATCGAGCACGCGCCCGGCGGAGTGACCATCGTGCGGCAGACTCGCCCGAAGAAAGTGCCGAAACGAGATTGGCAATCCCCGAAAAAATACTCTCCCGATATTAGCGCTTTGCCCGGTCCAAGCTTTG
>DASZGG010000358.1:0-2659 GCA_035939025.1 Chthoniobacterales bacterium
GATTGCACGGTTGCTCCACCCGGACATGGCCGGCGCATTAACCAAACAAGAGTTGGAACTCTGGTACCAGGCGCAACGGGCGTATGAGGAAAAGGATGTCGTTGCACTGGAGACGATCCTTGCCAGGTGCGATCGAGTCGGAACCAACAGTCGGATTTTGTCGGAGCTTCGAGAACTCGTCGTGCAAGCCAATTCGAGACTAGCGACTTTGCGCCGGTCAATTAATGGTCTGGCGGCACTGCCGAGTTGGCGATTTCTGTTGCTCGACTCAGCAGAGATAAAAACGCGTTTGCGAAATGTTCGCCGTGAACTCGAGGGGGCGGTTCGAGAGTTAATTCGAGAGGCGATCGCGCTGGAGAATGAGCTGGAAAGAATCGGAAGACGGACTGATCAATGGCTGTCTCGGAGAAAGGGCGCGGGGGCGCAACTGGGATTGGGGCTTTAAGCCCAAATGCCGAATTTGAAACCACAGATTTCGCAGATTTCACAGATTAGAGTAGGAGGTACAGGGTCTCTGCCATCGACTTTTTGTTCCGGATGAATTCTTGCGGCGGCTACTGCCAAGCTCCTTCTGTTCAGTCATCTGTGAAATCTGCGGTTTATCTCTTATTTCGGCTTCTGGGTTAAAAAATTTTCAACAGATAGGGTGAAATTGGAAAACCGCTCGGGTGCGGACAGCTTTGATATTTCCTTTGTGACCTCTGTGACCTCTGTGTGAGTCTTTCCCCAATTTCCGGAGGCAAAGCGGGACGCTTACGCTGTCTGAAAATTTTTCATGTCGGCAGGGAGCGGCGACGAGAAGGAGAAAGTTCCTTCGAATTCGAACGACAGGGCGGAGGCGTGCAGGGCTTGACGAGAAAGAAGAAGTTTAGCTTCCAGAGCAGGAGTCCAATCAGACTCGATGAACTCCAAGTAACAATTTTCGTCCGGGCCGTAGATTTTGTCGCCGACAATTGGGTGTCTGAGGTAGGCGAGGTGTACGCGAATCTGGTGGGTTCGGCCGGTTTTCGGTTCGGCTTCTACGAGGGCAAATTGTTGTTGTTGGTTCTCGAACCGGTTCAAGACCCTGAACGAAGTAAGAGCTGGATAGCCGTTAGCGTGGACCGCTTGCTTCAACCAGATCCTGGATGGCAGAACGGTTCCTTGCCTCAGGAGCGGCTGATCCACGACGTACGTTTCTTCGGCTGGCCAGCCGAAGACGATGGCGGTATAGGTTTTGCGGATGCGATGCCGAGAAATCATGAGGCCTAACTGTCTGGCTGCATCAGTCGATTTCGCGACAAGAATCAGGCCGCTGGTTTCGCGGTCGAGTCGATTCACGAAGGAGATCCGGGCGCCGTTGACGATTTCGAAAGCCAGAAAACGCTTCAATTCATCCCAGAGGGTGTCAGGTCCTCCGGGACCGGTCGGGTGAACCAGGAGATTTGCGGGTTTGTCAACCACCAGAAAACGGTGATCTTCGTACACGATGGAGGAGCTGATCCCGCGGGGTCGAGAAAATGGATCGGCAGATTTCACCGATTACTTAGATTGTTTGTTTATTGGCATGATCGAATTGAAGAACGTTACCCGACGTTATCGGCAAGGCGAGAACGTTGTTTTGGCGCTGGACGATGTCAGTTTGCGAATCGAGGCACACGAGTTTGTTGCTGTTACGGGCGAGTCGGGATCTGGGAAGAGCACGTTTCTTCACCTTATCGGTGGACTTGACAAGCCTGACGCAGGCGAGGTCCTGATAAACGGATTAGCTCTCCAATCTGCCTCGGAAAAGGAGTTGACCGAATATCGAGCGCGCGACCTGGGAATCGTGTTCCAGTTCTTCAACCTGCTTCCGACTCTCAACGTGTTGGAAAACGTCTGCGTGCCATTACAGTTTCAAGGGATCAAGCTTCGCGAGTCCGTGGCTCGTGCCCGGGAGGTGCTTGGTCTTGTCGGAATGGAGAAACGAGAGCACCATTTTGTGCATCAGCTCAGCGGGGGTGAGATGCAGCGCACGGCGATCGCGCGCGCTCTTGTGCATCGACCGAAACTGCTGCTGGCCGATGAGCCGACGGGGAATCTCGACGGTGCCAATGCGGATAAAGTGCTGAAGATTTTCCGACGTGTTGCCGATGAGCATCTGACAACGTTGGTTGTGATCACACACAGCAGCGAGGTCGCGGAGATTGCGCAACGGAGGATTCATTTGAGGGACGGTAGGGCGGAATGTGTCGGCGTATCGGCATGCCGGCGTGTCGGCGAGTGAAGAGCGCATCGGCGTGCCGGCGTGTGTGACGCGGTAGGGTTGCGCTCCCGCGCGACCGGCGTTGCAAGGCTCAACGGCGCATTTTGCTGCTTCAATCTTCGCGCTACGCCGACTCGCCGATACGCTCCTCCCACGCCGATACGCCGACACGCCGATTCGTTTCCCCCGAGTTGCGTCGGGGACGCCGGTGTGTTAACACCAATCCCTTCATTTATGGCTTTTTTTTACCAGCAGACGTTGGCGAAGAGCGCGAGTCTTACGGGTACCTCACTTCACACCGGATCGCAGGTGAGTTTGAGGTTGAGGCCGGCGCCTGTCGATCATGGGATCAAGTTTAAGCGTATGGATTTGCCGGATGAGCCGACGATCGATGCGAAGATTGAGCATGTGAAATTCGTCGAACGAGCGACGACC
>DASZGG010000359.1:0-10792 GCA_035939025.1 Chthoniobacterales bacterium
GAGCGAGATCAATCGAAGAGTCCCAACAAGGCCAATTGAAAAGTAACAAGCAGCGCAACTCGCGTTCTCGAGATAGAAGAAGCCGTGATACTCGGTAAAAGGGAAAAACTATTTCAATCGCATCCTGGGCCTTCGCGCCATGCGTAGGCCAGAAATCATACAACATAAATTTTTTCAGTTTTTCATAGTCGAAATTTTTGTCACTCCAATCATCGAATCGATGCGCACACCTGCGCGAATCGCACCGTACCCTACGGGACGGCTCTTTTGGGGTGGCGCTGTCCCAGGCACTTCGTGCCAGGCTACGATCGCACCGTCCCTCCGGGACATTTCGCAACACGCTTTAGCTGGCAGTAGGGCTTGGCCCAGCATCAACGATACCATGTCCGGCGTTCATTTGACGCGAATCTCTTGCTCACTTATGCCTCTGATTGCGACCGATTCACGCGATCCCCTTCGAGCGGATAACCGGCATCCTCCCAGTCCGCTATTCCGCCGGCGTAATGCCTGACGTTCTGAAAGCCGTGGTCGACGAGTTGTTGGTACACGAGCACGCTGGCCGTGCAGCCGAAGTTCGAGCAATAGACGATGACCTCCTCCTTCGGATCGAGCGTGTCCAGAGCATGTTTCAGGCTCTCGAAATGGATAGAACCGGGAATACGTTTGGCGCGGAACATCCAGTCATCCAAACAATTAATCAGCTTGAAGTCCCCGGCGCCATCAAACTTTTCCTTTAATTCCTCTCGAGTGATTGTGCTCATAGATCAAATTGAGTACTCTACGCGTTCCGCGTTCGTCGCTCAAAATTCGCTCAAATCAAGTCCACAATGGCAATACACGGCTTAATAAATAGGGAGAGTCGCTATTCGGTCCATGAAACAATTGATCGATTGGAAGCCTTGCTAAAGTCGAAAGGTATAAAAATCTTTGCTCGTTTCGATCAAGCCGCAGAGGCTCAGGCAGTTGGCCTTTCGATGCGTCCGACGGAGCTTCTGATCTTCGGCGATCCGAAATCAGGTTCGCCGCTAATGAATCAGTATCCGTCGCTTGCGATCGACCTTCCATTGAAGGCTGTCGCCTGGGAATCCGAGACAGGAACGGTCTATCTGACCTTTAACTCCGCTGAATACCTGCATGAAAGGCATCATCTTGCAGGTGAGCCTTTCAAAGGTGCCGAGTCGCTCCTAATTCGCGCAGTGGATTAGCCCGCAAAAATCACCTCCGTCTCGCATATAATGGCGACGGTACACTAGCCGACCGAAGCAAAGCGGGACGCTTCGCCCAGGTCGTTTCCGCTTCGGTATGAGACTTTCCGAACGCGCTCTCTGTGCCCCAGGTCATCTTTCAGCGTTGACAATCCAAGGAGGTTTGACTGAGCCAACTGGATTTTCTGAATCGTTCGTTCGATCTCCGTTAAAGATTCAGCCAGCGTTGGGCTTAAATTGACCAGTTTCGGCACGGCCTGTCTCAGCGTTCCTGCCATGGCTCTCAGGAGGTTCTCGGTCGTTCCGAATCTTCCGACGTAAAAAATACGATTCTTATCCCACGCGGTGCCCTTCGCTTCTTCGCTAGTGAGTTCGCCAATCCGAATCTGAACAAGTTGTCGAATAAGTTCACTGATAAGATAGCCATCCCTGCCGTGTAGTTTCTTATCCATTTCTCGGAGCTTCTCCATGGAGGTAATGGTCCAGTCCTCATAATAGAGTCTAGCGGCTGTCAGCACCAGTTCTTGACCCTCTTTGTTCGTCGCCAATTCCTCGACGATCTTGCCCAGGAGATATTCGTAGTAGGTTTCAGCATTTCTAAACCTGTTCAATAGCTCTGTGGATCTTTCGTACCTGTTCTTGACCGTGATTACCTGAACCGAATGAATCATCTCCTCTCGGATCCCGGAGCGGATGCGCTGTCGGTACTCCTCGCTTTTCTGCTCCATCAGGTCCCAATCAGCGACCAGCGGATAAAAAAATGCCACGATGTTAACATCTCCCAAATTCCCGACATTGTAACAGCAGGCGAAGTAGGGAGGTGGCCTTCCGCCCTTCATTCGGACTGTCAGACGGGACATCGAGAACCCTATCCCCAACGCTTCCAGTGAAGGTTTACTGCGCCTGATTTCGTCAAAAAGGATATCCTTAGGATTCGATTCGGCATTCCTAAGGAGCTCTGGTAAACCTAAAAGGACTGGCATGGTATCCGTTTTTCAAATTGGGGCACTCGATCGAAAACAACACGAAATCGAGAGTATCATCGTTGGAGGTTCAGGATCGACACAAATTGTTGCATAGCACGAATCGTGCCAGCATCTGAATTTTATTCCACGCCAGGCCCGCCTTTTGGCTTTCATCACCAGCAAGACCCTTTAATCCCAAGCAGTTGGCCCGGTCGCGCCTTGGCAAAGCTGCCTGGATTGTTCTCTTCCGGAGCAATTTTCGATTCTTTCGTGTCGAAGATCGGCCAAGAGTAGAGCAAAAAACAGCATACCAATCGGGCACAACTCATCACTTGGCAAAGCCGCACAGGCTAAGTACACACCGACCGTGGCTCGACGATTTAGCCCAAATTCCGAATTTGAAGCCGCAGATTCCGCAGCGGTTACCTCTTATCCTCGCTTTTGGGTTTAACTGCTTGCTGAGCTCTACCGAATTACCTGTTCAGTTTCGGGGTCGAAAAGGGTCACTTTATCGAGGTCGAGCTGGACGGTCACCTGTTCGCCCAAGTGATAGACATGCTCGCCGGGAATTCGGGCGATCAAGTTACCCTTACCTACCTTCATGTACACAATCGACTCCGAACCCATCGGTTCAGCGATATCAACGGTCAAACTGATCGGAGTACTGGAGCCTTCCTTCAGTTCATTACTGATGTTCTCAGGACGAATACCGAAGATGATATCTTTATCAACATACTTGCTCGCGATGGTTTGGAGACTACCTTCCAAAGGGAATGTGAGGGCGTTCTTTTCCGCGCTTTCGGAGAAAAAAAGGCTACCATTTCTTTTCTGTACTTTACCCTTCAGCAGGTTCATTGGCGGACTACCGATAAAACCGGCGACAAAGAGGTTTTCCGGCCGGAGGTACAGTGTGAGCGGATCAGCCACCTGCATGATGATGCCATCTCGCATCACGCAGATGCGATCGCCCATGGTCATAGCCTCGACTTGGTCGTGGGTAACGTAAACCATTGTCGTACCCAACTGAGCGTGCAACCGTGAGATTTCCGAGCGCATCTGTACGCGCATTTTGGCATCCAGGTTGGACAGCGGTTCGTCGAAAAGGAACACTTTGGGATCCCGCACGATGGCGCGTCCAAGAGCGACACGCTGCCGCTGACCGCCCGAAAGAGCCGCCGGCTTGCGTTCCATCATGTGATCGAGCTGGAGCGCCTTTGCGGTTCGTCCGACCGTGTCCGCGATGAACTCTTTCGTCTTCTTTGCCAATTGAAGGCCGAACGCCATATTTTTGGAGATGGTCATATGAGGGTAGAGCGCGTAGCTCTGAAAGACCATCGCGATTCCCCGTTCTTTCGGTTCGAGATTGTTGACTACCCTTCCTCCGATTGAGATTGTCCCACCGGTGACTCTTTCGAGTCCGGCGATCATGCGTAGCGTCGTCGACTTTCCGCAACCGGAAGGCCCGACAAGGACCATAAACTCGCCGTCTTCGATGTTCAGGTTGATACCCTTGACGGCCGTGAACGTTGGGCGTCCACGGTCGTCTAGATACGTCTTCACCAGGTCCTTAATTTCTACGGAAGCTGCACTCATGACTTTATGTTCTGGGGTTTATCATTTTTTTGACGCTACCGGCAGGACAGACCACCTTGCGGCAATGTTTGCCTCTTTAGCGGATTCCTCTCTACAGAGCTTTCCGTCGGGCCACCGGTATTCGCACACACGGACAATGAAACTACCCCTTGGCTCATCCGTTCTCAAGCATTACAAAGAGGCTAATTATGTCTGCAGGATCAAAGCTGAGAAAAGCGATTGAAGAAGAGGTCCCGCTGCAGGTAGTCGGTACGATCAACGCCTATTGCGCTCGATTGGCCGAGCGGGCGGGATTTAAAGCTCTCTATCTCTCCGGGGCGGGAGCAGCAAATGCTTCGTTTGGTCTACCGGATCTCGGGATCACGACCTTGAATGACGTCTGTGAAGATGTGCGTCGGATCACCGCGACGACCAAAGTGCCGCTGCTTGTTGATGCGGACACCGGTTGGGGAAGCGCATTTAATATCGCGAGGACCGTGCGCGAATTCATCCGGGCAGGAGCCGCAGGGTGTCACCTCGAAGACCAGGAGCAAGCCAAGCGCTGTGGGCACCGCCCGAACAAGGCAATCGTTTCGTCCGGAGAAATGGTGGATCGCATCAAGGCGGCGGTCGACGCGCGCTCTGAGGATCAGTTCGTCGTGATGGCTCGCACCGATGCAGTGGCGTCCGAAGGATTGCAGGCGGGCATTGATCGAGCCGCGGCTTACGTCGAGGCAGGCGCCGACACGATCTTTGCCGAGGCGTTGTATTCCTTGGAAGATTATCGGGCTTTCACAAAAGCGATTCCGGTTCCGGTCCTGGCGAATATCACCGAGTTCGGAAAGACGCCGCTGTTCACTGTGGCGGAACTCAAAGAGGTCGGAGTCCGATTAGTCCTATATCCCTTAAGCGCATTTCGCGCGATGAGTGCGGCGGCGGTTCGCGTTTACGAAACGATCCGGAACAAAGGGACTCAAAGAGATTTCGTCGACCAGATGCAGACGCGTTCGGAGCTTTATGAGGTTCTGAATTACCACTCGTTCGAAGAGAAGCTGGATGAACTATTTTCAAAAAACAAACAGATATGATTTTTAAATAGGAGCTCAGCTATTCGCCTCGCCAGGGCCTTTCAACGCCAGCCTTACCGCGAAGAATCCCGAGCGACAACACAACGAAAACCGGCGTCAGCGCCGCGACGATCGGGCGTGTGATTGCGGCGGTAAGAGGCCAGCAAACGATACGGGTCGTAATCGTACCACGACGCACCGCGCAACACGCGGAAAGTGTTCTCCGAATTGTACCAATCCTCACACCACTGCCACACGTTGCCTCTCATATCGTACAACCCATTCTTATTTGCCGCGAAGCTCCCAACCGGACTCGTCCGCGGGTACCCATCGTTATAGCCTTCAATCACGGTTAAGTCTCGAGGTTCGTTTCCAATCCTTGCCTCCATTCCGCAATAATTACCAGCTCCAGGCGGCGGCGGCCACTTGGTGCCCCACTGATAGAGCCTTATCTTGGAGTTTTTCTCTTCCGGCGTATTTCCGCGTTCAGAATCCAATCCCACTGCTAGGCTCCATTCCTGGTCGGTCGGTAGCCTATAGTGCATGCCCTCGGGCAGCGCCCCAGAACGGCGCTCTCGCTGCGTCAGCCATGTGCAAAACGCCTTTGCATCGTCCCAGCTTACGCCCACGACCGGATTCGTCGGTCCTTGGCTGAAGCCCGGCTCCTTCCAGGTGGCCCCTAGCTGCTTCCAGCCATCCTGCCCAAGCGACCACATTCCTCCCATCGCGTCGTAGCCGGCGTTCTCGACAAACGCTTGAAAGTCCTCCAAGCGCGTATCCCAAATGCTGAAGAGCACCTGCGTCCCGGGTACCGGCGCGAACTTCATCCCAAGGCTGTTCTGCCACGGCTGGTCCTTAGTCGCTTTTTCCAGAACTCTCCCAGTCTGTTCTTCGGCCGATGGTGGGTTGGCGATTCGAAGTTCACCCGCGAACGACGGGGAAACTATCAGGAGGCTTCCGAGGATTGCGGCAAGCAGATGGAGCGTCCTTTTTCCGGAGCAAACCGTCCGGGGCGCGCGATTGGGAGCAAAACGAAAATACGCGTTTCTGAATTGGTTCAGTCTAGGGTGCCTTAAAATTGCCTTCACCACTTCGTGTTTTATTACTGATTTTCGGGCTTCTACGTCACGGACGCGCTTCATAACATCGGAAAACATCCCTACCCGGCAAACGTCACTTTCGAAGAAACTCGGCGCAAATGATCAACTCAAGTTAAGGTCACCGGTAGCCCGTTTCAGCGGATTGATACGCCGCGTTAATCACATTCACACATTCCACGGCCAGATCAATGCCGGAGCGCGGTTCGCGGCCGTCGCGAATCGCCTCGAGCTTTTCCGTGAAATAGTCGCCGGCCGTGCCAAAATATCCAGTCAGTGGTTTCTCCATGATGATGTGCTTGCCGGCGTCGGCCGCGCGAAGGCAGCTTGCCGTAATTCGCAAGATGCATTCGCTCCGTAGCGAGCTCCCACCATTCCAACACCCCAAGGTCTTCATTATAAGGTTTTCCTCGTCACAATGCTGCGCAAACCATCGCGGGACATTCAGCCTCAATCAAGGCACCCAGTTTTCATTGATACAGCAGATTGACATCGCGCATAGTGCTGTCAAAATGCCATCATGGTCAGAACTCAGATTCAGTTGCCTGACGACCTCTACGCCCGTGCCAAGCAGCTTTGTGAGAGCCGCGAGATTTCGCTCGCTGAACTGGCACGTCGCGGCATTGAATATATTCTCGGCGTTTATGCTGATCAGCCGGGCAATCTGGACGAATGGCAACCGCCAAAACCGCGCCGTCTCGGTTGGAAGGGTCTGACGGAGGCGGAAATTAAAGCTCAGGCTCAGGGGACCACTACCGAGATTCTGCTCACTCGGCCCCGCCGGAAATGAAGTTCCATGCTCTCGATTGATACCAACATCCTCCTTCATGCCATCAACGAAGACTCGCCGAGTCACAAAGCCGCTTACGCTTGGCTGACCTCCATGCAGCGGCAGGAGGACGTCTCAATTTCCGAGTTCATCCTCGCCGAGCTTTATGGTCTGCTGCGCAATCCCGCCGTCCTGCAGCACCCGCTCGATGCTAACGAATCGGTGGAGGTCATCGAAACCTACCGCAGCCATCCCCGCTGGCGGCTCATCGGCTTCTCCACCGAGAGTCGCCCGCTTCACGACACTCTCTGGCGCCGAGCCCGTGCTGCGACTTTCGCCTTCCGCCGCCTCTACGACACCCGCACCGCGCTCACGATGACATCCCAAGGCGTGACGGAGTTCGCTACCGTGAATACCAAAGACTTCGAAGGGTTAGGTTTTCGAAGGGTATGGAATCCCCTCCAATCGTGAAGCCGCCCTCGAGTTCAATGGGCCGGTCAGAAGTATGAAGAATGAATTATAAAGGGAAAGCGGCTTCGCCAGAATTCAAGCTCTGAATTGCGCGCAACTTCTTCGCATCGAACGCGGACGGGTGATACAGGTTAGATTGCGGTGAAAACGTAGCGTTGATCGATTTACCGTAAAGATTTGAGCAAAATGACAAAACAACAGATTATTGAGACCTACGGTAAGAGCGTTTATCAAATCAGGCTGGATGTGGCCGTCTCTACGTACACAAATTTTGTCCAGATCCCGGCAGGGGTAAAATTTCAGTTGTCGGCAGGCGACTTAGCCGATTTAGCCAAATCCGCTTTCGTAGTGGCCGACACATTTGTCGCGGAACTGGAGAAGCAGGAAAAGTCACCTTAACTTTATGTAATTCCTACTCGTCGCTGCTGAGCATTGAAACAACCGCTCCATCAGGCTTGGTGCTCGTTTTAAAGTGTCTGAAAATATTGCGCAAAATAATCTCTGGAGGTCAGACCGGCGCCGATCGTGCCGGCTTGGACTTCGCTATCGAGGTCGGGGTGGAGCACGGTGGGGCTGTGCCTAGAGGGCGCATGGCCGAAGACGGCCCCATCGCTCAGAGGTACCGACTCACCGAGCTGTCCAGCGATTCCTACGAAGTCCGGACGCGGCAAAACGTTTGGGATAGCGACGGAACGGCAATTTTTACCCTGGGACCGGCAATTAGTGGAGGCACCAAACTGACTCTTGATTATGCGAGCGAGATTGGAAAGCCGTTCCTTCATATTCATGACGGCAATGTTCGAAATGACCTAAACACGCTGATCAGGGCGGCAGAACGACTGCGAAACTTTATCGACTCGAATAATATTGAAATTTTAAATGTGGCAGGATCTCGAGAGAGTGGTGAGCCTGGGATCTATGCATTCACGCAGGACTTGCTTCGAGCGTTGTGGAAAACATAGCGGCCTTTGTCGCTTGGGGTTCGCTTTCACCCTTATAAGCGCTCGCTTTGCCAATGTAACCCACCGGGGAATCGATTTCCAAAAGATCGCGCAGCTCACTATACTCTTCCATAAGCCTTCGGACAGGGAAGTATGGTCAGAGTCGGCAAGCATTATCAAGGCTCATCCAAACGGCGCGTGCCGCAACCTCCTTCTTGCGACGGCCATGTCTCACGGCTGAGGACCATAAAAGTCGTTTAAGGCTTGCGTCGTCGCGATGAGCCGTTCGCGGAGGCCCGGAGGTAGATTCTTACCCTCGTGCCCAATCAGCATCAGGACATCCCCGCCAATCACCAGGCTGACCTGCAATGCATACCCGAAAAATGTGATGAACCTTGTCGGGCCTCCGGGTATCATCTCCGTGAGACCGGAGACATGTTTCAAAAAATCAGGGGCCAGACCGAGCAATTTTTCATTGAGCCCTCCACCTAACTCTGCGCCAAGTACCGCGCCGTCTGAGAGCATAATGGCCACACCGGTAACGCGAGGAAGCTGAAATACCAAATCTGCGATTTTCGCTCCGTCGAGCGGTTCGTCCGTAAGATACAGTTCCTGCAAGCGCTCGTGTCCTTCGCGATGAGAACTGCGGATTTGAACGTGTCGAACTTCGGGCGGAGATGACGACATACTTGCAGGTGCATTGCGGAATTCAGGCGCAGATTCCAATCGTTCGACGGCCGGTTTGGGTTGGCCTGAACGAGCTAGGTGACTCTCAATGTCCGCGCTGGCGCCATTGGGTGGCGGATTCGCGGTGTGAGGTTCTGGATTTTCGTCCAATGATTTCGGAACAGCAATCTGCCGAACGAGCGGTTCATCCCGTAGATCCTTCTTAAACCTCGCTTCATCCTCGCAAGCAAGCTTTGCGAAGGGCGTCTCTAAACCTTCGAGTTTCGCGGCTGCCAAAGGTGTGGCGCAGAATATGTCCTGGATTTGCATCACGACAACCCGCAGGGGAATGTTAAATTCGGCCTCTGGATTGAGATGGTTGGTAAATTTGCCAGGGTAGAGCTCCTCGAGAACTCCTGCCTTGATCCGGGTTCTCCCTTCGAGAACGCCCAAGATCTTCCCTGCTTTGACAGCGATCGCTCCGCTGAGTTTGCTCCACTCCACGCGAGCCGGAGATTCAGCGTCCAACAACTCGCCCTCACGGATAATGACATCCCTGTTCTTTAGAGCGTCGCCTGCATCATCGCCTGCGAAAGGAGGCGCAGAACGCTCTTGTTTCCGTTTGAACAGTCTTTGGAAATCCATTGGACGCTTTTCTTTCCGCGTTCAGAGAATCTTAAAATGGAAAATAATGAACGCGGCCAACAACGTAGTAGTCGCCCCGAAAAGGCCGTAAATGAACGGGCTCAGATGATTGAGAACAATGGCAAAGTTGCTCCGTTCCCGATCATTCGTCCGCTTCAATGGGAGCAGTCTGGTTCTCCGGTCCGTAGATTTTTGCCTCCAACTTTTTTAACGCAAGCGCGGCGGCAACATTCACGGCCTGCACAACATTCTTTCCGGTCGTGGCCTCTCCGGAAAACCGTGGTGCTGGCCAGGATTGCAGTCCAAAAATCATGTCCATGTACTGCACGGGCATAATATCGGTTAAGTCCCTCTTGTTGTAGAAAAAGACGATCGGGATATGTTGCAGCGCCAGATTCACCCTCCCCTCCAGACACATACCGCGGTCGGAGAGTATCTCTTCGAGATCATGGAGCATCTCAAGATTGCTCGATGCCGCCTCGTATTGGCTGTCTGCGACGAAAACAACCGCGTCGGTTGCGGCCAGGACAAGGTGTCGGGTCCTTCGATATTTTTGCTGGCCCGGCAACGTCCAAAAGAGAAATTTCACGTCCAGATTTTTGACGGCGAGCTTTTGCGACTGGGTGTATTCGAAGAAGACCGATCGATCATCCGTTGTTGGCAATTCCTTGACATCCGTTTCAAGCCGCAAAGACAGATATCTCAAAGAGGTTGTCTTACCAGCGTATGCGGGGCCATAGTAAACCACTTTTAATTGCGCCTCGTAAGTGACCCAATTTACGTATGCCATGAGTGCTCTGCTCCTCGTCCTCGCGTTTCTTGTCTATCCGCGGTCCCGGTTATTGTCGTCAGCGGGTCGACTTAGATTGAGCTTTTTATCGGTCTGAATTTAATTACGCAAGATATAAAACGTTTGTTTCGAAACTTTGCGACGCTTTTGTCGCGAGTCTGATTCTGCCGGGAACGAGTTGAAGATTGAGTAATTAAGCTCCTTTTTGAGCCATTTGATCCGCCGGGCCGGAACGCAAGCTTTCAGCGATCCGCAACCGTCCGGAAGCCGATGCGATCGCTGTAGGGTGAGACTCCGTTGATTCGTTACACGCCGGGTGATCTGTCAAGCTCGGTGTTTTTCGTTTTGCGCCGGCAATCGCGATAAACAGATCCTTTTTCTTGCGCGCAATCGAGAGCGGTTCCAACTGGGTCTTTCGTTCCATTTACGATCATCCTGGAATGCTCTAGCGGTAAGGCCATGCAACTTAAATCGAATGCGTTGCCCGACCTAATATGGAGACTGAAACCGGCGATCGACCCAGCGACCCGATTTTTCCTGGTCGCGCTGTTCATCGTTGGATTTACCAGTAGCTACTTTGGCGATCTGCGTTCCAAGACTCACC
>DASZGG010000360.1:0-9245 GCA_035939025.1 Chthoniobacterales bacterium
AAACTCAAGACTGGCACCCAACCGGCAGACCTGCTCGATGGCGCCCGACGAATTGTCTCATCTGATCACGCTCACGCGCAATTCGGACGAAGCGGCTGCGAAAAAGCTCGTTGAGCACCTCTATCCCGCGGTGATCAGGATCGTCCGGAACCATCTTCCAAGACGCGAGTCGGAAGAGGATTTGTCGCAGGAGATTTTTTTAAAAATATTTGCTAAGCTCCACCAATATCGTGCTGATATGCCATTCGAACATTGGGTTTCGCGAATTTCAGTCAACACGTGTATCGACCACCTTCGAAAGCAACATAACCGGCCCGAATATCGATGGTCAGACTTTAGCCAAGAGCAGCAAGCCATCTTGGACAACCTCAAAGACGATGCCAGTGAACCCGCCCAGCAATCTCCGGACGAAAGCCGGGAACTGTTGGAGAGGCTGCTTCTGAGTTTGAAGCCGGACGAACGTCTAGTGGTCCGATGGCTCTATCTGGAGGAAAAATCGGTTGCGGAAATTTGTGACCTGACGGGTTGGAAACCGTCTAAGATCAAGGTTAAGGCGTTTCGGGCACGACAAAAGCTCACCGCGACGGTTAAAAGACTAAAGTGATGAAGGAGGAGAACCTAGAGAAGCTTTTCGCTGGAGCTCGACGGGTCGGAGCCGAAGGGACTCCGTCTATGCCGGCGGGTTTTGCGGAAGGCGTCCTCCAGCAACACCGTCAGCGAGTCCAAGAAAGCAGGGCTTTTTTCAGGGCTTCGATTTTGTCCATCGCAACCGCGTTGATCATTCTGGGAACAGTTCTCGGGATTAACTTCGAAACGAGCAACTCCTCCGGATCGGATGATCAGGAATCGACGGTTGAAATGGCCTACGTGATATGGGATCCAGTTGGAAACTAGTCCTGGTCTTCGCGGTCCTTTTTCTGATTGGCGGTGTCAGCGGATCTGTGATTACTTATGCGGTTCTGCGCAGACAGATGCCGCAGAATATAACGCGCAATTTCCATGGATGGACCGAGAATCTAATGCAGAGATTGCAACGGATTGGCAAGCTAACGCCCGAGCAGGCCACAAAGATCCGCCCTCGCGTGGAATCCGCCGTAAAGCAGATGCAAGCGATTCAGATACAAGCGATGCTGCAAGGAAGTGACGCTTTTGACGCCGCGCTGGCTGAGATCGAGACGGAATTGAACCCAGACCAGCAAAAGCGACTGGAAAGCTTTCGCGAACGTCGGCGTGCAAAGATCCAGGAAGGGATCTCCCGGAGGCAGGAGCAACAATAGAGCGGGTTCAGCGGGTTCGCCGGCCGGCAATCTTACTGACGCCGCTGAACCCGCCGTTACCTGGTACCTGTACCTTGGTGTCTTTTGGGTAGGTCCGGCCCGGCGACTACGGCCAAAAGACGCCGCTCAGGCTATCGTTGCTAACTCTTCGGCCTGTACGTCGAACTGCAAATCGTAAAGCTTCCTGTAAATCGTGGAGCTATCGAGCAGTTCGCGATGCGTGCCGATCTCCCGAATTCCACCTCGATCCATCACCACAATTTGATCGGCCCTAAGAACGGTAGACAACCGATGGGCAATAGCAATGACAGTCCGGCCCTCGGACAAGCGATCCAGAGCCGCTTGAATCTCGCGTTCAGCCTCCGAATCTAGCGCAGACGTCGCCTCGTCCAAAAGTAAAACCGGAGCGTTCTTGAGGAGCGCCCGGGCGATCGAAATGCGTTGCTGTTGCCCTCCGGACAATAAGCAACCCTTGTCGCCAATAACCGTCTCGTACCCATTCGGCTGATGCATAATGAAATCGTGCGCATAAGCCCGCTTCGCCGCATCGATCACTTCCTCTTTGGCTGCGTCCAAACGGCCATACCGGATGTTGTTAAGGATCGAATCGTGAAATAAGAAAGTTTCCTGAGAAACCATACCTATCTGTTCACGCAACGAAATCTGCTTGATCGTATTGATATCGCGTCCATCCAGCCGGATAACACCTGCTTCCGGTTCATAAAAGCGCAGGAGCAGAGACAAAATCGTGCTTTTCCCCGCTCCGCTCGAACCGACCAAGGCGTAGTATTTCCCAGGCTCAATATGCAAGCTCAAGTCGCGAACCGCCGCGTGCAACCCAGGCCGGTAACGGAAAGTCACGCTCTCGATCCGGATATCGCCATCGCTGCCTGAGATTTCCTCTGCCCCTGGTCTGTCCTTGATCGCCGGTTCCCGATTCATTATCTCGAAGATGTTGTTAGTCGCATTAAAGCATTGCTGCATCACGAGATGAATTCGGCTGAGCTTTTTGATCGGATCGTACAGCATGAAAATACCAGCCAGGAGCGCGAGGAACTTCGCGGCACTCAAGTGAGTATACCAGACGTAGAAAAGCGCTAAACCGACGCCGATCGCCGCGACGGCTTCGACCATGGGGCTTACGATCTGTATCGCTTTTTGAACGCGGACGCCGCTTCTGAATTGTTCAAGACTCAGTCCTTCGAAATGCTCAGACTCGTGCTTCTCCCGGGCGAATGCTTTGATCACACGGATCCCGGCAAAGCTTTCCTGCAAGACCGACATCATCGAGCCGACTTTCTCTTCCTCGAGTTTCCCCTGTCGCCGCACCTTCTTGCCGTAATAAACGATCGGCACCATGCAGACCGGAAAAAGGAACAGACTCACGACGGTGAATTTCCAATCCAGGTGAATCAAAACTGCGAAGGCGCTGATAACGGTCAAAGGCTGTTTGATCAGGTCACTACTAATACTGGTCAGGGCCGTCTGCGCCATACGTGTATCGTTCGCGACCCGCGAGATCAGATTCCCGGACCGTTCGCGGTTGAAGAACTCCAATGATTGGCCCAGGATATGCGTGTAGAGCTTGCAGCGAATGTCTGCCAAAACGCGCAGGGCCACCCAAGACATGTAGTAACTATTTAAATAGTCGCAGAGGCTGCGCAGAACAAAAATGAAGGGTATAACCGAACAAACTAAGAGCACTGAGTTGATCCCCGCCCCAGTGCCGTTCAAAGCGTCGCCCAGCATGTCTACTTTGTTCTTGCCCTGCGGAAAAACCTGAGAATTCACGTAATTCAACACCAGCGGCAAAAGTCCGGAAATCACGCCGAAAACTGCTCCGAAGATCAAGGCTAAGATGAACCGCCCCAGGTGAGGCTTGAGAAAAGGAAACAGATCGCGGTACGGTCCAATGAGCATCCGTAGATATTCGCGAGGTGAGGGTCTTTTTTTTGCCATGGAAAATTTGAACTTCTCTACCGCAATCGTTTCGGTTTGCTCGGGCTTGAAGAGATGCCAAGCGGGGCGCGTGGCTTAATTCCGCTTACGTCGATTCTTAGAATCATTCTCCGGCTGTCGCTATTTCAAACCTTTCTAAGAGCACCTCCATAGCACGAATTACGGCCTCGGTCGACAATTCACTCATCGGAAGCCCCTTCTGACGCGGTTCGAAATGATCGAGGGGGCCCTCAAACCCTGCACGGGCCACGGCGGCGCGCGGGTGCATAGGATGCCAGTGAAACGGATTAGTTGGTCCAAAGAGGACTAGTTGAGGTCGCCGGAACGCCGAAGCCACGTGCGCCGTCGCCGTGTCGACGCCGATAAATAGGGCTCCTCTCCGAATCATCGCGGCGCTCAAGAGGAAGTCGACTTTACCTGCCAAACTCAAGGTCGTCGAGTCGGGACACGTTTCTGCAATGATCTCACGGATATGCTGCAGTTCTGCTGGATTTCGGCCGCCAGTGATCAGACAGGGAATCCCAAGTCGTTTTTGTGCATGCGCGATCACGGCTTTCCAGCGATCGGCCAACCAATATTTATCCGGCCTTGCTGAGCCCGGATGAACGACGAAGTAAGGCCCCGGCAAACCGATCTCCCGCCTTAGCGTTTCAGCTGAGCGTTCCACGCTATCCGGCAGACGCAGCGAAATGCCGCCCGTTGCTGAACCGGAATCCCCCAAGGATCGAACCAGGTCGAAGTAATGATCCACGGTGTGCTTCTCCCGCACAACAGACTGCACCAGGTGCGTGTAGACCCAAGAACGGATGACACGTTTAGCGACGAAGCTGAACCCGACTCGCTGCGCCGCTTTCGAAAAAAACGACACAAGCGCCGAGCGATCATTACCGGTAAAATCGAGGCAAAGGTCGAATCCTCGCCGGACCAGATCCAACCAGAGGTTGAACGAGGCGTTTCTATTATAAATCAAGACTTCGTTTACGTCCGCTATAGCAGGCGCAAGCTCGGCTGAATGATAGTCTATTAGTAATGTGATCCGCGCTTCCGGATATAGTTTGCGCAATGCGTTGAGCGCCGGCGTAGTTAAAATGACGTCCCCGAGCCGTTTGAGTTGGACTACCAGGATGGAATTCATTATACGAGTTGGGCCCGTCGAGTCGCCATTGGACACGGTGAACAGACTCACACAAGGTCACAAACGTCACGAAGGTTTTTAAATATGGGGTGTAATTGGGAGTGGTCCGGTTTGGACAACTTTTATTATTTTGCTTCGTGACCTTTCTGTGAGGATCCTGTCTCATTTAATGAAAATTGGTCTTGTCAGACGCGGATTTTCTCGCACCGGGGGGGCCGAAAGTTATTTGAAGCGGTTTGGACGTGCACTCGCAGATAGCGGCCACCGGGCGACCCTTTACTCGACACAAGATTGGCCCCAAGCGGAATGGCTATATGGTAGTCTGGTCCGCCTGAAACCGTCGAGCCCGCTACGTTTCGCGAAAACCGTTCAAGAATGCCGGCAACCGGATGAGATTCTGTTCAGTCTGGACCGCGTGCTGCAGTGTGACTGCTATCGAGCCGGCGATGGACTTCATAAGCTTTGGCTCGAACGCAGGGTCCGCCATGAACCCGCCTGGCGCGCACCGCTTCGCTTCCTGAACCACAAACACCGTGAACTACTCGAACTGGAGCGAGCCTTGTTCCAGCGGGGCGGCGCAAGACACGTGATCGCGAATTCGCAACTGGTAAAAAGGGAAATCATCACCGAGTTCGCTTACCCGGAGGATCAAATCACGGTGATCTACAATGGACTGCCCGACGTCCATTTCAAAAGGAAGCCCGGAACTCGTCTTGACATGCGGCATGACTGGGGTCTGCGCGAGAACGACATCGCACTCCTGTTCCCCGGTTCGGGCTGGGAACGCAAAGGGCTGAAGTACGCCATTCAGGCGATCAGTCGCATCGCGAATCGAAATGTGCGTCTGCTGGTGGCAGGCAAAGGGAAAAAGCCGGTCTTCAGCTCGAACAATATAAAATTCCTGGGGCCGGTCACAGATATGCAATCGCTTTACGTTGCGGCGGATTTGCTGGTTTTGCCTACGGTTTACGACCCGTTTTCGAATGCGTGCCTGGAGGCTCTTTCCTACGGAATGCCGGTCATTACAACCGTAACAAATGGATTTGCAGAGATCATCGAGCCCGACGTTCATGGTCAGGTGATCGGTCGAGCAGATGACGTCGAAGCTCTTCAAGGGGCGATCGAGAAATGGATCGACCGAGACCGACGAGAGTCCGCGAGAGAAGGCTGCGCCGAGCTTGCGCGCAGATTTTCAATGGGCCGAAACCTGGTCGAGACGCTGAACGTCCTGCAAAAGTTTGAAAAGTGAGATGGAACGCATCGGCGTGTGGGCGTATCGAGCCGGCGCACGTCTCCCATACGCCGACCCGCCGACTCGCCGACACGTTCCCCTCCTACCTCGTCCATCCCGTGTACTCGTTGACATTGTCGCGAGTAATCAATCTCACTGGAATCAGAATGATGTTTTTCTCGGGTTTCTTACCTTGCATGATAGCGTAGCCGACCTCGACCGCTTTCTGAGCCATCGCGTATGGATCCTGAGCGACGGTCGCATCGAAGAGTCCCTGCCTGCCCCTTAAAGCCGCGACAGCTGCAGGAGATCCGTCCACTCCGACAATGAAAAAATCGGTGCGGCCCACCTGCTTAGCGGCAGCATCACAGCCAAGTGCTGTAGGATCATTGATTGCGAAGACTGCGTCTAGATGCTGATAGGCCGTTTGGAGATCTGTCATCTTCTGAAGACCGCCCTCTGGAGTACCCAGAGCGTTCTTGTCCTGAGACATCACCTTGATGGCCGGATACTTCTTAAACACGGATAACACACCCGAGACCCGATCCTGAACGGAGGTCACAGCGGGGCCGTTGACAATCACGACCTGACCCTTTCCTTTGAGCTTGTCGCAAATATATTGGCCGGCGTCTTCACCCGCCTGTTTATTGTCGGACATTACGGTAGCGTCCACTCCCCCCTCAGCGCCGACGTCGACCGCCGCCACAATGATACCGGCGGCCTTGGCGCGTTTGACCGCCGGAGCAATTCCCCTGCTGTCTGCAGCACCGAGTATGATCAAATCGACGCCAGAGGAAATGAAGCTGTTCATTTGCTCAATCTGGTTCTTCGGGTCGTAATTGCTGGATAGCGAGGTGAACTTGACGTCCGGATTATAGGTTCTCGCTTGGGCTGCTGCTCCATGTGCAATCTGGACGAAAAACGGGTTACCAAGGTCGCCGACCGTCAGGCCGACAGCCTTCAGTTCCTTGTCAGCAGCAAACAAATGCCCCGCTAGACTAACGGCGACGAACAGAAACGCAATCGTCGTCGATCTTCGGAAGGTCCAGGCGTTCATGGCGTTTTCTCCCTGTGTGCGCCGACTTCCGGTGCTTCCGGGTTTACTCCAGGGCCAAAGTATCGCAATACGACCAGGTCTTCGACCCCGCTGGTGTTTTCGAACACCACACCCGATTTCGCAGCAGATTCCGTGCAGAACACTTCGTCTTCCGTGAGTTCGGTAAATCGGATGAGTTTAGGGCAATCCAGATTCAGGTTATTGATTCTTCCGCTACCCTGGACCACGATCAAGCCATATGCACCATTGTCGCGAATCGTGCATTTCGTTCCAGGTTCCAATGTTAGCTCCTTCGCGGTAAAGAGCTGTTCACCATTAATCTTTCCGTAAACGATCCAGCGATCGATATATCCTGCGGACCGCGTTTCTGCGACCGGCACAGGCTCAAGGTAATGGTTATCCTTGAAAAGGGGGTCCACATTGGATTCCCAGTCGAGCTCGCTCACGATAAAATCCAAGTCGAAGTGTTTTTCAGGCGGGATATTTTTTACCAAAAGCGCTCTCTGAACTTCCCGGCCTTCAACTAATGATTGAAACATGGAAAATACGTCTGAGCCCCATTGCGGTTCATAGGTACAGAGAGATCCTGGCGCATGGAGGATCCCCGGTCCGATTAGCCATCCGCTCCCAGGTTTCAGACGGTACGCCTTCGAAAGATCCAGAATTCCGTTGTCTCCCTTATTCCAGTTCTCGAGGCAGAGTTTGACCTCGTCTTTCGTTGTCCCCGGCTCGAGTCCCATGAACGTATATGGAAAATTGTTGCCCACAGTATTGTGTTGAGGGGGAAAATAATAGCTCTCCGGTTTCCCTTCCTGCCCGACCAGACTGGCGTGTTCCTGAGACTGATGCATGTGATGCGGGATTGGTCCCATGTTGTCGAAGAACTTCGAGTAGACCGGCCAACGACGGAATTTGTTCCAGATCGATTCGCCGACAATTTCCGCTCCGCATTCCTGGATCGCATTCGCCAACGTAAACCGGGAATCGCCAAAAATGCAGTAGCTCAATCCCTCATCCGGGGTCCGATTTTCATTGGCTGCCGGAGTCGTTGATCCGAACCAACGCTCGTCGATCCCCCCACGGTCCAACCCATAGGAGTACAAATCGTCGGTATGCAGTTTGAGCCTGCGCCCCGGTTGCAGGAATGATCGGGGAACCCAGCACGGCGCCAACCGAAGCAGGCCGCCGCTTTTTTCCAGCGCTGCGTCGACTAGAGAGCGAATGTTCGTCTCGGTTGTCTTGAGGGAAGTCACGGTTTTCATCGATTAAATGGGGGGAAAGGGGGAGGCAGTTGTGAAAAGTGAGAGCTGAGAGGTGAAAAGACGAAACGGTGTTACGGTAGCTTTTTACGCGTTGAGGTTTGCCACATGACGATCCTCGCGGAAAACAAGATTTCAACCCTTGTCGTACGAAGGATATACAAATAAAAGCTTATTCCAACGAGACAATTCCTTGGTGACCGTTCAACTCTCTCACCTCTCACTTCTCACCTCACCCCTCACTCCTCATTCGTCCAAATTTTTTCGGCAATCTTGAGTGCGCCCAGATAAGTCTTGTGTTCTCCTCCCCTGATCAGTTCCTCGTGAACCAGGCCTGCTAACGAAGTCCCGCCCGCCGGAAGCATCTGTTTCAGCTGAAAAGCGTTCGAGAGCGTCGTCTCGAGAAAATTTCCCGACCATTCCACCTCCAGGTCGCCGTGATCGAATCGTAGTTTCACGTGACCGATCCACGGGCCGGGCAACGCCATTAGCTTGACCCGAACGCGCGCGCCGTCCTTGCCCGATTTAAACCCGTATTCAAAGTCGCCCTTTTCCTCCAATATCCATCCGAGTTGGCACGCAAACCACGAGACTAAGAGCACTGCGGTGGTCCAATTCTCCGGATTATGGGTCACCTCCAGGTCCCGGATCATATGGGCATCGTGACCTGTCCAGGGATGATCAAAGAGCTGCGCCAGCGCCAGCCTGATATAGATTAACCGGCGCCAATTCAGGTCGCAAAGCACGCAACGCGAGCTCGCGGACGCCACCGAGGCGTGCAGAATTTTCATTTGGTGAGCAGGTTCCCGCCACGCATGGCTGTCGAACAAGAACCGGTCTACTAAACTCCAAAGCTGTTGATCGATCCGGTTCGATAATTGACCCTGCCACCACAAATAAAGAGGAAGATCAGAGTCGAGATTGCTGAATAGAATGTTTCGCATGACGTCCGGGTCGCCCCCTTCCAGGAGAAACGCAATTTGTTCACTGCAGACCTGTCTGGCGCCGGCTCGGGTTATGTGACAATGTGCGCTGATCCACGCTTGCACCCTCTGTTTCGAAGCAGCGGGATTCGCTGCCAAAAGAATAACGCGACAGGCGTGCTCACGCGTTATCTGTTCCATGAGCTGCGTATTTACGCTAAGCGCATCCGCGGCTTCGCTGTATACGACGAAATTGATCAACGAAGCCTTCGTCGAGACGTTCCCCTCCTGCTCCCAGAGCAGTTTCAAACTCCGGTTGATCTGAGCCACTTCAACCGGCATCCCACGAGTTAGATCTTGTATTTCAGCCATATCACACAAAGGTCACAGAGGGAAGACTCACA
>DASZGG010000361.1:0-3852 GCA_035939025.1 Chthoniobacterales bacterium
GGTTGGACAGTATTTTGCTTGAGTCGAAACCGCTTTTTAGAAATGTTGATGCATTGTGACACCAAAGAAAAAATTGCGTGTTCCCTTTCTAATCCTGGCATGTCTTGCGTCGTACTCGCTATGGCGGCGATGCGCGTCAGAATGCAGTAGAGATCCTGAATCTCGTCGATCCCTGGGTTCGCGTCTTTTGGAGAAACTCTTCGCACGCGTCAATAGATATATCCCCTGGCATAAGCTGCCGCCATCGCTCGGAGCCATGAACTTGCTCGCATTTCGCGACGTTCTGCGCGAAAAGAATCTTTACGACACGTCACCACCCGCCTCAGGGGACCCGAAGGTCGTTCAATGCGACGCGCACTCTCTCTACACGCGAAATTCTGATGGAACGTGTAACGATCTGCAGCACCCGGAAATGGGCTCCGCCGAGACGCGTTTCGGCAGGAATGTCCCGCGAAAGTACACCTATCCGGAAAAAGAGCCGGCTCTTTTAACTCCAAGCCCGCGCGTAGTGAGTCAGCGTTTGTTGGCGCGCCAAAGCTTCCGCCCGGCGGAATCGCTCAACTTGCTTGCGGCAGCCTGGATTCAATTTCAAACACATGATTGGTTTTCCCACGAAAGATCGAAACCGGGAAACGAATTTAACGTTCCTTTGGACGCGAATGACGATTGGCCAGAAAACCCGATGCGCATTCAGCGCACCCCTGCGGATTCCACACGTGTCCCCGAGGAGTCTGAGACCCCACCGACCTATCTAAACCGGGATTCACAGTGGTGGGACGGTTCGCAGATTTATGGGAGCGATGAAGCCACCACCGACAAGCTTCGAGCGCATGGCAGCGGCAAGCTGATCATCGACGAAAAAAGTCACCTGCTGCCCGTTGACCCCCATACCGGCCTTCCGAGAACGGGCTTTACGGACAACTGGTGGATCGGCTTGAGCTTGCTCCATACACTCTTTACGCGAGAACACAACGCGATCTTCGACGAGCTAAAGCGACAGAACCCTTATTGGACAGATGACCAGCTCTTTGACACCGCGAGGTTGGTCAATGTCGCATTGATGGCAAAGATCCATACGGTGGAATGGACGCCTGCAATCCTCGCTCACCCTACCTTGAAGATCGCAATGAATGCCAACTGGTGGGGACTGCAGACAGAGAGCTTGAATAAGGTCTTCGGAAGAATCAGCAAAAGCGATGTCATCAGTGGAATTCCGGGATCTGAAACCGATCACGATGGCGTCCCTTTCGCGCTGACAGAGGAATTTACTTCGGTTTATCGCTTGCACCCATTAATTCCGGAGGGGATCAAGTTCTGTAGAGTTTCGGACGGAACACCAATCAAGGAGCTGCCGATTTCTGAAGTTGCGTTCAAGAAGGCGCAGGACGTGGTGCTTGAACATGGAGTCACCATGGCCGATGCATTTTACTCTTTTGGCATCTGCCATCCCGGGGCGATTACGTTGCACAACTACCCTTATTTTCTGCGGCATCTCCCAATGAAGGATGAAAACGGTGATTCGGTAAAAGACGCCAATGGCAATGAAGTGTTGCTGGATCTTGCTGCTGTTGACATCATGCGTGACCGCGAGCGTGGTGTGCCGCGCTATAACCAATTTCGCCAACTGCTGCACCGTCCGCCGGTCAGGACCTTTGACGAGATCACCTCAAACCGGATTTGGGCGCAAGAACTCAGCGACGTTTATGGCGGCGACGTTGATCGAGTCGATCTGATGGTTGGAATGTTTGCGGAGGATCTTCCGGCGGGTTTCGGCTTTAGTGACACAGCGTTTCGCGTCTTCATCCTGATGGCATCCCGACGTCTGAAGAGCGACCGCTTCTTCTCGATCGACTACCGGCCGGAAATTTACACTCCAGCCGGGCTTGAGTGGATCAACGAAAACAACATGAGAACCGTCCTGCTGCGGCACTATCCCGAAATCAAGCCGGCGCTACGGGAGGTTGACAACGCTTTTGCCCCGTGGCGGGTCATCGGGTAATTGGCCTGGCACCGCCTGGTTACTAGTCAAACGATGAACCGCTCAACGACCAGCGCCGGCGAAAACGCTGATCAGACAGGATCTTTGGCGCACTCTATTCGGAGCGCTTCTGTGGCTGACAGTATTAAGTTCAGTCTGCTGCACTTCGTTCCATATCTTTTGCGCGGCGTTTTCACAAAAAATCGATTCTGGACGTTCGTCTTCGATGCCGCCGACTCCGATGCTCATGTCGTGAAATTCTGTCAGCAGCTTCGGAGCAAATACCGGAGTGACCTCATTTACATTCGAATGATCGGGGGAAAGTCACTGCTGGTCTTCAGCGAAAGTGGAATCAGACGCGTCCTCAACTATTCGCCGTCAATCTATGGAGATGCCGACTTAAAGGCGAAGGGAATGTCCCACTTTCAGCCGAACGCTTTGACGATTTCCCAGGGCGAAGAATGGAAAGAGAGGCACCGATTCAACGAAGTCGTGTTGAACTCCGACCGGGGGTTGCATGAGTACGCAGATGCTTTTCTGGAAGTGATCAAGAGGGAAGTCGCATTTTCGCTTGGCCAGATCGGCAGATATTTTGGATGGGAGGACTTTGACCGGCTATTCAAGCGGGTCATGCTGCAAGTCATTTTCGGCACAGCAGCGCGCACTGACTCCGAGCTTCCAGATCGGCTGCACAAAATGATGCTGGAAAGTAACAGGATTTTTCTACTCGGCAAATCGAAGGAATTCGACGCTTTCTATGGAAAGATTCGCAGCTATCTCGCTTCTCCCGAGTCCGGCAGCCTCACGGCTCTTTGCCCGCACGCTCCGCAAACCGATGGCACGCGTGTCGAGAATCAGATCCCACATTGGATGTTCGCCATGATGGAAACGCTGGCGACGAATACTTTGCGCGCCCTAGCGCTGATTCTGGCTCACCCTTCGGCTGAAGCGCGCGCCCGACTTAAGATTAACAAGAATCAGTCCTTTTCGGCGGTTGATATTCACTCCTTTAGCTATTTGGAAGGGTGCCTGCAAGAGGCCATGCGGCTCTGGCCAACTACGGCCATGCTAGCCAGGAAGACGCTGATTGAGGACGAACTCTGCGGAACTCTGATTCCAGCAAAAACGCAGGTGATTATCCTAAATACCTTTAATCATCGCGACGCCGAGACTCTCTATTTTGCGGACAGCTTCAAACCCGAATTGTGGCTCGAACGCAAGGCTGATTACCATTTCAATCATCTCAGCAATGGCACTCAGGTGTGCGCGGGAAAAAACCTTGCGCTGTTCATTGGTACAGCGGTTCTTGCCGAGTTGCTCCGGCAGGGTCGCTACAAACTCTGTCGGCCGGCCTTGAATTCCGCCCGGCCATTGCCTCATTCATTCAATGAGTTTCAGACCAAGTTGGAACGAATTCCCCCTTTCTAGCAACGACTCATAACTAACATAGGTAAACGTATGGCCGAGGACATCATTTTCAGACCGTTGAAGATTGGCAAGAAGTTCGAGGCTAAGAATCGGATTTTCCGGTCCAGTATCTCCGGCAAGTTCGACAACTACGACGGATCAGGGCCCACTCAGGCACGGATCAACTGGGAGGAGAAATTCGCCCGCGGCGGAGTTGGCGCGATTATCACATCGTACGTGCCGGTTGCCTCCCACGGCCGGATCCTGACGAACTATGCGATGATCGACTCGGACGAGCGCATCGATGACTGGGCCCGGCTTATTCGACAGATACACACCTACGATTGCAGGTTTATTATCCAGTTGAGCCACTCCGGTCGACAACGAGACGAGGAAGGGTTCGACAACCATCTCCGACGAATCGTTGGGAAGAAAAAGGCGCTTAGTTCGACCAGCAACCGGGAACC
>DASZGG010000362.1:0-5886 GCA_035939025.1 Chthoniobacterales bacterium
ACGCTAATCACGAGGTTCAAGGCGAGCGCCAGGACGCCGACATAAATTGGATAGCTTCCACCGAACACTTGGATTGGAAGGACTGGCTTCAACCCTGCCAAGACAAAGCACCAGGTTCCGACGCCCATGCCAACGACCCAACCAAGAAAAAGAGGCTGACCACGAAGCGGTATGCGATAAAGTCCGAGCACTACGGCCGGGAAAATTTGCAGGATCCAGATCCCACCCAGAAGCTGGAGATCGATCGCGTACTGAGTCGGTAGAAAGATAACGAACATCAAGGCGCCTAATTTGACCAGGAGTGAAGCGATTTTAGCAGCCGTGGCCTCTTGAGCTGGGGTGATGCCGGGCCTGACTAAGGGTTTCCAGAGATTGCGGGTAAACAAATTGGCCGCTCCTATGGACATGACGGCGGCGGGCACAAGAGCACCAATAGCGATGGCTGAGAAGCTGAATCCGATGAACCATTCGGGAAAAATGCGGAGGAAAAGTGCAGGAACGACTTCATTCGGGTTCGCCACTTTTATATTGTCGGCGATGGCCATATAGCCAAGAAGCGCCACCAGCCCGAGAAGCAGCGTGTAGGCGGGCAGGAGAATTGAATTCCATCGGACGGCCCGAGAGCTCGAGGAACTAAGGATTCCTGTCACCGAGTGCGGGTACATGAAGAGGGCAAACGCAGAGCCGAGAGCTAGCGATGCGAACGGCAGCATCTGGGCGGGATGGAGCGTCAGGCCTGAGGGTCCCCCTTTTGCTTGGAAGACTCTGCCAGCCGCTTCGAACACCGCCCCGTACCCTCCGAGTTGGACAGGAATCACGAGGACTGCCGCGATAACCACGACGTAAATCATGACGTCTTTGACAAATGCAATCATTGCCGGCGCTCGCAAGCCGCTCGTGTAGGTGTAGGACGCCAGGATAACGAAGGCGATAATGAGCGGAAACTCGCCTTTTCCGAGGCCCAGACCCGCAATTACGACTTGGATGCCTACAAGCTGAAGGGCGATATAAGGCATGGTCGCGATCAGACCTGTCAGCGCGACGGCGATGGCGAGGGCGGGACTGCTAAAGCGCTCTCTAACGAAATCTGCCGCGGTGAGGTGACCGGCACGGTGACAAATGCCCCAGAATCGAGGCATGACGGCAAAGACGAACGGATAGATTAAAATCGCATATGGGATAGCGAAAAATCCGTAAGCACCCACGCTGTAGACTAGCGCCGGCACCGCAATCACCGTATAGGCCGTATAAAGATCTCCGCCCAGCAGAAACCAGGTAACAACAATGCCGAACCTCCGTCCGCCCAGCCCCCATTCGTCGAGCAACCTGAGATCGCCCGCCTTCCAGCGTGCCGCGACAAACCCAAGCACGGTCACAAACAAAAACAGGCTGATAAAGACGACCAAAGCGACCCAGTGAAGCTCGCCGTCGATCATTTTTTCCTCCCGATCGCAGCACGGCGCAGCAGCCGCGACCAAATCGTACTCGCTCTTTGAAGGTCGCAGCCGGGATTCTCGCAGAGAAACAAGATCCCACAGGTCAATCGGAGGTTAGGGTAACGAAGCATCGCTATCCGGATTCTCACGATTGCAAAAAGAGTACCAGCATGAACTTAACTCGTGAGAAAAGAAAATTGCAGTCGAACGGGATTCCAGAGTCCGGATGGGGCCTTACAATAGGCGTTTTGCAATGTCTGGCACGGTCTGTCACGTAGGAATAGAGTAACGACTTGACTTTTTGTGCGAATCGAGCTTAACTCAACACCTTCCAAGTCCGAAAGCCAGCATTGGAACGAATTTTAAGGAATAAGGGAGCGTTACCAACTGTATTACTAAGTAGGACGAGACAGAAAATAGCTTAGGAGATTGCGATCAGACACAAGACCGCCGGAATCTTGCGACCGGAAAAGCCTGACCAGGTAGCAAGTGAGGGTGGTAAAAAAAGGGAAATTGGGGAAAACCATTGAACATTTCGACGGTAAGGGCTGTCGAAGTTCAGGTTTTTTAATGTGGTTAACTTTTCGTTCCCTAATCGCCCCAGTGGGGCAAACACGGATGACAGGTTGGCTGCTTAAAAGTTAACACAAGTAATATTTTTTTATGGCTGGTGAAGATTCTGATACGGGCATTAAAATTTACCTTCGGGAGATCGGGCAGATCCCGCTGCTGACTCCGCTAGAGGAGATCGAACTGGCCGCGCGAATCAAAAAGGGCGACAGAGAGGCTCGGGCTTTGATGATCAAGGCAAACCTCCGACTGGTCGTTAAGATCGCTCATGACTACGCGAATTTAGGGCTTCCGCTCCTGGATTTGATTTCTGAAGGAAACATTGGTCTGATGAAGGCCGTCGAGCGCTTTGACCCGGCAAAGGGTGGCAAGCTGAGTACCTATGCAGCTTGGTGGATCAAGCAATCGATCAAGAGGGCGCTGGCAAACCAAAGCAAGACGATCCGGCTTCCAGTCCATTTGGTCGATAAGATCTCTAAGATGCGCCGCGTCTCGCTGCAAATGAGCGAGGAGTTGGGTCGTGAACCGACCGACGAAGAACTTGCCGAAGAGATCGGGATTTCGAGCGGGAAGGTTTCTCAGTTGAAAACGGTTTCGATTCGCCCAGCGTCTCTTGATGCTCCGATCAGCGATGATGATTCGACCGAATTTGGCGAGATCGTCGGCGATGAAGATGCGCAGACACCCTTCGAGCTGCTCAGAGATAAGAATTTGCGCGACGAAGTGAGCGAGCTTTTGGAGGTGTTGGACGACCGTGAACGGAAGATTATCTTCCAGCGATTTGGGCTGGACGGCGGAAAACCGAAAACTCTCGAGGAAGTCGGCAAGAAATTCGGCGTGACCAGAGAGCGGATCCGGCAGCTGCAGAATATTGCCCTGGCGAAGCTGCGCAGGGCTCTCAGCAAAAAGGAGAAACCGATCGACATTCCGCAAGAGGTGTTGAGCTGAGAGGAATTCATCCAAAAAAGAGAAAGCCGCCACTCATGGCGGCTTTTTTTTTGGATGGATTCCTTACTCATTTGTAATTTGCACCAGCGAATCCGTCGGACGATTATCAGAACAGAATTACAACCATGAGATCAGGCAATCCAGTTCTTCAGGAATCAACGTTCACCGACGTATCACGGCGCGGTTACTCTCAACCGATGACATTGACCGGAGTGGTAAACCGGTCCGCACTGCTGCTCCTGCTCGTTACTGCGAGTGCGGCGGCTGTTTGGTCGTACTCCGTTTCTCACCCGACGATCATTTACTCGACGGTGATGATCGGCGCCCTTGGAGGATTTGTGGTGGGAATGGCAACCTCGTTTAGGCGGAGCTGGGCGCCAGTCACCGCTCCCATTTACGCGATCCTGGAAGGTTTGTTTATCGGCGGCATCTCGTTGCTAATGGAGCAGCGGTTTCCAGGTCTCGTCATGCAAGCGATTTTACTTACTTTCGGCGTCATGTTCGCGCTTTTAGCAGCGTATCAGTCCCGTATTATTCGACCTTCAGAGACTTTCAAGGCCGTCGTCGTGAGCGCTACGGTCGGGATAGTTGTCGTTTATCTGGTCAGTATGGTGCTCCAATTGTTTTTCCACACTGCTATACCATTGATCTTCGACAACGGTCCGGTCGGCATCACCTTCAGCCTCATCGTGGTCGGAATCGCTGCATTAAACCTGGTTCTTGATTTCGACTTTATCGAAAACGGGATCGCTTCGGGGGCACCGAAATGGATGGAATGGTACGCCGCCTTCGGTTTAACGGTGACACTCGTTTGGCTCTATATCGAGATCCTCCGATTGCTGGCCAAAATGCGTCGAAATTAATCTGAACTGCTGGGTGCACCGTCCCGCGTATAACGGGAGGCGACGTGGATTCATACGGGCCGACGCTCGCAGCTCCCCTTTTCTTGTAGATCGAGACAGGTCGCCTCGATGCGAACGCTTAGCTTGAGGGGCTTGAATCCTAAGCTGTTCGCCAGGAACCGCTCCCGCAGGGTGATGCATTCGTCCTGAACCTGGATCACCTGTTTGCAGTCGACGCAGACGATGTGGAAAGCGGCCGGCGACTGTTCGCGATTCACCTCGTAATAGCGATGCTCTCGATTCAGCTCAACCTCACGAATTAGGTGACTATCGAGCATCATCGGCAGGGTCCGATAAATCGTAGCCAACGAAATGAGCCTATCCAGTTGGCGCGCTTTAGCTAAAAGATCTTCAGCATGAAAAGGATCCGTAAACGAGACGGCGGCGCGCACAATCACCTCGCGCGGCTTGGTCACGCGAAAGCCGCCTTCTTTTAGATAATTCAAGGCAGCCTGAAATAGAGCGTCGGGTTGTTTTTTGGGGCGTTCTCTCGGCTTCACGAGTCCATGGCTCGGTTGTTTCCGGATCGGAAAGCTCCCGGGCGAAATCTTGTGAAGGATACACTCAGTTCGTTCAAAACTCATGCAGACTGCTGGATAATAAGCTTCAAGGCCCCCTGCGTCCAGTCCAAGCCAAAATCCAGGCTGTGGCAGCGGAACCCTCCAGCTACGCCGGACAATTCCACTGCTTTCGGAGAGCACAGTTTAACCCAAATTCCGAAGTTTGTACTCGTCCTCGTCGTCGTCCTTCGTCCTCGATGCGCCGGCGTTTGCTGCAGCGCAAAGAGCCCGATTGTCCCGCAATTATTTTGTTCCGTTATTCTGATTGTGAGCATCCGGATTTCCGCCGGAGAGGCAAAGGCTGGAGCCTTCGCTTACACTTTTACCTTCTTGCCATCCGAACAAATAACGTGCCCCCGAGTGTCAGGTAAACAAGGTTCGGCAGCCAGATTAGAAATTCGGGATGCAGGTTCGGCTGGTGCTTCACGTTGTCCGTTATCACGATGATGATGAAATATGAAAAAGCGACTGCCAAGCTGAGGGCGATACCGACCGATGTCTCCCGTCGCTGGGCGGTGATCGCAAGCGGGATCCCGACAAGCACAAATGTGAAAACCGCCATCGAGTTAGAAAATCGCTTGCTAACTTCGGTCTTGTACGCGGAATCATCCGAGAGGTTCTTGCTTTGGTCCAGCGCGTCCCGCAATTCGTCCAAGGTGAGTTCGTTCGGACGCTGACCAATCCGAGCTTTGCGAAGCAATTCTTCCAAAGAAATCGGTAACACGCCTTCGCGCATCGTGATCCCATGCCGCATTTTCTTTAAGTCATCCGGAGCCGTTGGGTCGCGTTCCTCGTAACGGGCATCATAAACGTGTAGTAAAATCTGTTCGTTCTTTTTGTCGACCTCAAGCGTGCCCCTGCGTGCGTAGATGACTCGCATTGGCAAATTCTGTGAGTTCATTTGAAAGATATGCAGATCATAGAGGGTCGATCCTTCCTTCTTGCCAACATAAATCTTACGATTCGGAAACTGGTCGATCACTTCGTCACTGCCAAACAAGGCGAGCGGATCACTGGAAGCGAGGTCAAATGCCGCGGAGCGAAGCTTCACTTGAGCGATCGGCGCGACATAGAGATTGATCCAGAGACAGAGACCCAGAAACAAGATTGCGATAGTAAATACCGAAGAACAGATTCGCGGCATTCCGATGCCGTTCGCCCGAAGCGCAACCAATTCATTATCGGAAGACAATTTTCCGAATACGAGTAGTACCGCAACGAGCACACCCCACGGGATCGAGTAGATCAGTGAAAATGGCAGGAGATAACCGATAAAGGTCAAGATGTAGGTGACCGGAACCTGATGGCTGAGGAGCAGGCCAAGCAGGTCGCGCAAGACGTTCCCGAGCACGAGAATCATCGTAAGAAGCCCGACCGCCCAAACAACAGTACTCAGGATCTGTCCGCTAAGGTATCTATCAAGGATCTTCATCCTACAGTTCTATGGCTGCCTGAATCTGATGACACGGT
>DASZGG010000363.1:0-9181 GCA_035939025.1 Chthoniobacterales bacterium
CGTTACTGGGATCCGTTCTGGGGACCATGGTATCCCGGTTACGCTGGCACTTATGATTCAGACTATTGGTACATCCCAACTCCGGAACAGAAGACGACCGCCCAGAAGCGTGTGAAAGATTACCTGGTTGCAGTTCAAAAAGGCCGGCGACATCCTGCCACCCATCGTTATATCGCGGTCGAAACCCTTAGGCCGACTAAAAGGCAGCTCGCAGACTATGTGAAAAAGCGAGCGGCGGCCAAGTCCGCTGGAGCCCAGTTGTCAGATCGCTGGGTGGAACCGGGTCAGCTTCGCTGTATGATGGTATTTGATACTCAGTCGAAGCAGTTCGTCGGTTCGGGCTGTTACGTGATCGGCAGTCTACCACCCGTGGGAACCGTTGCGAAATTCGACACTGTCAGCGCGGAATATGTCGGCACTTCGCCGCTCTAAGAAGACCGTTCCTTGGCCACTCGCGAATGGGTGCTTTTTAAGCTCGATTCAGAATTCAACCGGCAGGTCAACTCGAAGTGGCACGACGCTTTGCTGGGCCAATCTCAGCGAGAAAAATTTGGTTGTTAGACTGTAGAAGTAAGTGTATGCGTTCGTGAACGTTCACAAACGTACCTAAAACCCCCAGGAAAAGGCAAAAGGCCTCTGAGCAGTTTTTTTCTGTTCGGACCTGAATCCGCCAACAATCCAGCTTATCTTTATGGCCCCCAATATTTTTTCCCTCATCCTTCGCCACCGCGAATTGCGTACGGCTCGAGCCGAACGTACTAAGGTGACTATCGGCATTGCGGCGTCTCTTACACTGCTGGCAGCATCGCTCCTTCCTGCCTCCGGCGCGTCCGCAACCGAGTACAAGGAGCCGGACTATAGCAAGTTCAAAGTAGAAGATGGCCAGATCACTCTCGAGTTTTGGTCCTGGGTTGGCGGGTTGGATAATACGGTCAAAGATTTTGAGAAGGCCTACCCAAACATCAAAATCCATGTGAATAACGTCGGAGGAGGACCGGCGGAATACCAGAAATTGCAGACGGCGTTGAAGGCGGGATCAGGTGCACCGGACGTCGCCCAGATCGAGTACGATTTTCTGCCGTCATTCATCGTCACGGACGGACTCGCTGACATGGCACAGTACGGAGCGAACGAAGCGAAACCGTATTTTGTGCCTTGGACCTGGGGACAGGTGTCACCTGACGGGAAAACGGTTTTTGGCATTCCGCAGGACAGCGGCCCTTTAGCGTTGAACTACAACAAGAAGATCTTTGATCAGTATGGCCTTTCAGTTCCGACAACCTGGGATGAATATGCCCAAGACGCGGAGAAGCTTGACAAGGCCAGCGGGGGCAAAGTGAAAATGGGCCACTTCTACCCAACGCAAGCGCCCTGGTTGATAGGCTTGGCGTGGGCCAGCGGTGGAGTATTTTTCAAGGCGCAAGGCGATACTTGGATTCAGACGCTAAACAATGCGGCAGCGGAAAAAACACTGACGTACTGGAGCGACCTGGTAAAGAAAGGATATGTTTCTAGTATCCCGGGATTTACGGCGGAATATTACACCGCCCTCGGGGCGGGCCAGATTGCGTCATCGGTCGAGGCAGCGTGGGGTCCAGGTGTAACAGCAGCTTCGTTGATCGACAAGACATCCGGCGATTGGAGGGCTGCCCCTCTCCCTCAATGGAGCAAAGGTGAACCGCTCCGCAGTGGAAACTGGGGTGGGAGCTGCGACGCAGTTACAAAACAATCGAAGCATCCGAAGGCAGCTACGCTATTCGCCATTTGGCTCAATGCTTCTAAAAATCCGGTAGTCGCCAACTGGATCCAGTTTGGGATCTTCCCGGTTGCCATCGCCGGATTGGCGGATCCGGATCTGAATGCGCCGGATAAAAATCCATCCAAATTCTTCGGCGGCCAAAACCTTATGCAGCTTTACTCCGACGCTTCGAAAGCGGTCAGCGTCGACTTTGCCTGGGCACCCTGGTTCGCGTTCGCGAACGACAATTATAACAAGCAAATCGACGCCTTATTTACAGGCAAGATGACGCCCAAACAGGCGCTCGACGCCTGGCAGGACGAATGTCTCAAGAATGCCAAAGCCGACGGTTACGACGTCAAAGGCCAGTAAAAATCTAATCGGCGCACAAGCGCTTTCAGTTCTAATCGCGAGGCGATGCGTTACCGTAAGACCGCCCTGCTTTTCCTGGCGCCATTTTTGAGCGTGTTTGTGGCGTTTTATCTGGCTCCGGTGGTTTACGCTATCTACCTGAGCGTCTTCATAAAAAAACGAACCGGCCTCGGTCCGGCAAAAGAAATCTTTGGCGGCCTTGCGAACTATGCTCGGGCCGTTCAGGACGCAGATTTCCTGATCGGCCTGAAAAACATGTTCCTGTTTGGAATCGTCCAAATCCCCGTGATGCTCGGGCTGGCGATTCTGCTCGCTCTGCTCCTCGACCAATCCCGTGGCATTTTCGTTCGAATTTGTCGCACGGTTTATTTTATGCCGTATGGGATTCCCACGGCAATTGGTGCCCTGATCTGGGGTTACATGTATGCGCCGAATCTATCTCCCTTTAACCAGATTTTACGTGCGTTGCATCAATTAACGATTGACTTCCTGTCCCCAGACCTCGTGTTGTTCTCGATCGGCAACATCGTGACGTGGACCTGGACCGGGTACAACATGATCACCGTTTTCGCCGCCTTGCAAAACATCCCGAAAGAGCTCTTTGAAGCGGCCCGAGTTGACGGAGCAACCGGGTGGGAGCTTGTTCGCTACATAAAAATTCCTCTCGTGGTTCCGACCATTCGCTTGCTGTTTATTTTCTCCGTGATCGGTACTTCTCAACTTTTCACCGAAGCGCTTGTCCTGCGCCCACTTGGATATGTTGCAGACAATATCACTCCGAATCTTTACCTCTACTTGACGGCGGCTAGGGACGCTAACTATTCCTATGCAGGTGCGCTAGCCATCCTGCTCGCAGTTCTTATCTTCGCCCTTAGCGGCGCATTTCTGCGCCGTGTCGGTTCACGGTGATCGCGAAAGGAACTCATGACACCAATGACTTCTTCCAGTAGTGATTTGGTTCGCAGCGGACTTCGCTATGCCGTTTTCGCAATATTTCTTCTCTATTGTATTTTGCCCGCAACTTGGATTCTGGCGGCCATGGCCAAGGATAACAGCCAGATTTTTACCACATTCGGTCTCTGGTTCGCATATCCTATCCATTTGTTTGAGAACATTGCCGGGTTGTTTGCCTATCGCGACGGAATTTTTGTTCAGTGGTTTGGGAACTCCCTGATTTACGCCGTTTCAATTTCGGTCGCTTCGACAATGACCTGTGCGCTCGGTGGATATGCGTTTGCAAAATATGATTTCCCCGGAAAGAAATTTCTTTTCAACTTCATTATCGCGACCGTTACCGTTCCTTCCACCGCCTTGGTTCTCCCGCTGTTTTTGATGCTTAACAAGCTGGGTCTGCTCAACACGATGTGGGGTGTCATTTTGCCAAGTCTAGTCAATCCCTTCGGCCTTTATCTGATGCGTATCTTCTGGGAGTCTTCTTTTCCAACGGAACTGCTCGAAGCTGCACGTCTCGATGGTGCCGGGGAAATACGAATATTCTGGGGTATCGGCATGCCTCTGATGCTTTCTGGACTGGTGACCGTCGCTTTGCTGAGCTTCGTTGGGGCTTGGAACAATTTTTTCCTACCACTGGTTGTCTTAAGCGACGATCATCTTTTTCCTTTGACGCTCGGATTGAACGTCTGGAATAGCGTTAGTCACGCCGCCGGCGGCGGGAAACCGGTTTACAATCTGATTGCCTTGGGGTCCCTCATTAGCGTTCTGCCGCTGTTAGCCGCGTTTATTCTGCTCGGGAGGTACTGGCGCAGAGGGCTGACAGCAGGCGCGACCACCGGCTAAGCGCCAAACAAATTCATGGAAAAGCAGTTTCGTTACGGAACATTTTTATACGGTGTAGTTTACTATCCCGAACAATGGCCGGAAGTAAAATGGGATGCCGATTTTTCGCACATCGCGGGGATCGGTATGAATGTTGTGCGGATGGGTGAAGGCGCGTGGAGCTTCTGGGAACCGGAAGAAGGTCTCTATAGTTTTTCCCTCTTCGATCGCGCGTTGGAGCTCTGCCAGAAGCATGAACTAAAGGCGATCATGGGCACTCCCACCTATGCGCCGCCAGCCTGGCTCACGGAGCGGTACCCAGAAGTGCTGCGCGTCAGCTTTGACGGAAAGCGTTTAATGCACGGTTCCAGACGTCACTACAATTACACCTCATCAATCTATCGG
The DNA here is from genome assembly GCA_035939025.1 of Chthoniobacterales bacterium. Classification (GTDB taxonomy): domain Bacteria; phylum Verrucomicrobiota; class Verrucomicrobiia; order Chthoniobacterales; family JAFAMB01; genus JAFAMB01. The sequence continues at coordinate 4,292 of DASZGG010000363.1, forward strand.
AAAAAATCCGAGGAAATTGTCACGGCACTGGCAGAACATTACAAAGCTCATCCGGCGGTCATCGGCTGGCAGATTGATAACGAATTTAACTGTCACGTGGATGTGAGTTTCGCCGAAAGCGACCACCAGGCCTTCCGATCCTGGTGCAAGGACCGCTACGGTACGCTCCAAAAACTGAATCAAGCCTGGGGTACGGCATTCTGGTCGCAGACGTATACCGAATGGGAGGAGATCTGGCTGCCGCGGCCGACGGCGACTTACCAGAACCCAACTCTCTTGTTAGACTTCTATCGATTTAGTTCGGACGTGACGGTCCAGTTCGCGGCAATGCAGTATCGGCTCCTCAAGTCCATCGCGCCTCATCAGTTCGTTACACATAACGCCTTCCAGAGCATGACGAACGTCGATCTGCCGAAATTTATGCGGGAGGCAGTCGATTTCCTTTCCTACGACTCCTACCCGGAATTCAAGGTTTGCAATTCCACGCTCCCGAAGGACTTTCGGGATCGTTCCGAAGGAAGACAGCTCTGCAAAATGCGCAGCGCATCACGTAAATTCGTCGTACTGGAACAACAATCGGGTCCGAGTGGTCAAATTGGCGGCCTCCTCAACGGTAATCCGGACTATCTTCATCCAACGCCGAAACCCGGACAGATGCGGCTTTGGTGTTGGAACTCGATCGCGCATGGCGCGGACGGCTTACTTTATTTCCGTTGGCGCTCTCTACCGTACGGCTCGGAATCTCACTGGAACGGGCTCCTTTACCATGACGAAAGGATCACGTGGCGTCTGAAAGAAGCAGAGCGGCTCGGGGAAGAAGTAATTCGAGTAGCTCCAACATTGCTCGGGACGGATTGTGTCTCGCAAGCAGCGATTTTGTATGATTTCGATAATGAATCGCATGCCAAGATCGAAACCTTCACTGGGCGACATCGCGACGCTAGTGAACTTGGGGTCTATCAGGCACTCTCCGAGAAGCATTTGTTAACGGATATACGCTCTCTCTCCAGCGTTAGCGATGTTCGCGATCTGGCTCAGTATAAGATCGTGTTTTTTCCGCATGCACACATTTTGGCGGCGTCTGAGATGGAAACATTGTCTGGGTACGTCGAGGCGGGGGGCACTCTCATCTTCGGGTGCTGGAGCGGGTACCGAGACAAAAACCATTGGTGTTACGACGCGACAGGCCGTGCCTTTTACGAAGCGCTTGTTGGAGTACGCGTCGTTGATTTTACGATTGTGCCGCCTGGTGAAACATCAGAAATTCGATTCGGCGATTCGCCCATTCACGTCGAGGCGCCAATCTTCAACGAAGTGCTTGCCGCGGAAGCCGAAACCTTGAGCGTGCTCGCATCCTACGCGTCGAGCTATTATGCTGGGCAACCGGCGGTGACTCTCCTCACTAAAGGCAAAGGAAGAATCATCCATTTCGGTTGCTTTTTCACGCGCCAGAATGCGTCCGCCTTGTTGGACGCACTCGATGTTGGTGACCCAATCCAGGCTTGGGTAGAAGTCCCGGCCGCCGTCGACGCAATTGTGCGTTCAAATGGAACCGAACACTTCTGTTTTCTCTTGAATTTCACGGATCAACCGCAGCAGGTGAGGTTCAAACAACCGGTGTTGGATCTTTTGGAAAACCGAAAGCTCCAAGGTCACGAGGAGATCCCTGCATATGGGGTCTGCTTCGTTCGCGATGAATCCCAGGTGGGCCCGTCGGCAAAACGCCTGCTTTTAGAATAAATCGCTAAGAGAAGAGCATCACCCAGAGGGCACGGAGGTGAACTAGGTATTGCTTGGTTTAGCCTTTCCTCGTGACCTTCGTGACCTCTGTGTGAGTTTTTCCTATTCCGGCGTAGCGAATCAAAACAAACTTTAGCAATGCAACCAAGCTCGCAACCTAGCCCGACGGCTTCGCTCGGTGTCTGTTACTATCCTGAGCATTGGGCACCCGAAAGATGGACGGCTGACTTCGATGCAATGTGCGATATCGGTATTCGTTTTGTGCGCGTCGGCGAGTTTGCCTGGAGCCGACTCGAACCGAACCCTGGAGAATATCGGTTCGAGTGGATGCGAGAGGTCCTGGATCTCGCGGCCCAACGGCAACTTTCGATTGTCCTCTGCACTCCGACAGCCGCTCCTCCAAAATGGCTGGTAGATCAAATGCCCGATATGGTGGCCATCGGCGCGAACGGTTTGCCGCGAGGGTTCGGTTCCCGGCGCCATTATTGCTTTTCACATATCGCCTACAGAAGAGCATGCGAACGAATCGTGACGAAATTGGCGCAAAGTTTTGGGGAACACCCAGCGATCGCCGCGTGGCAAACCGACAACGAGTATGGATGCCACAACACGATTCTTAGTTATTCTACCTCGGCCCTTCTCGGTTTTCGCGAATGGCTGAAGTCAAAATACCTATCGATCGATCAACTCAACCGGGCTTGGGGAAATGTGTTTTGGAGCATGGAATACCGGGATTTCAATGAGATCGAGCTAACAAACCTCACTGTCACTCAGCCCAATCCGTCTCACCAACTCGATTTCATGCGGTTTTCGTCCGATCAGGTTAAAAGTTTCAACCGCCTTCAAGTCGAGATCATCCGCAAATATTCTCCTGGCAAGACGATCCTTCATAATTTCATGGGAGGATTCCTGGATTTTGACCACTTCGCATTGGCTCAAGACTTGGACGCAGCCAGCTGGGATTCGTACCCGCTCGGATTTTTGAGCGAACTAAAGGCCCCGGATTCTCACAAGCTGCGATATCTTCGTTCGGGTGACCCGGATTTCGTCGGTTTTCACCACGATCTTTATCGCACATGCGGGCGTGGCCGTTGGTGGGTGATGGAACAGCAGCCGGGCCCGGTGAATTGGGCTGCTTACAACCCCTCCCCTTACCCAGGCATGATTCGATTCTGGACCCATGAGGCCTTCGCGCACGGCGCTGAAGTCGTGAGTTATTTTCGCTGGCGCCAGGCGCCGTTTGCTCAGGAACAGATGCACGCCGGGCTGCATCTACCAAATGGAGAACCTGAACCTGCAGCATTTGAAGCGCGTCAAGTGGCTCAGGAACTCGCTCGGCTGAAGCTCGATGCAGTAATTCCTTCAAAGGTTGCGATCGTCTACGATTACCAAGCCGCCTGGACTATCGGGATACAGCCCCACGCAAGCGACTTCAGCTACCTGGCCTTCGTCTTGAGATTTTACCGCGCATTCCGGCGGCTCGGACTGAACGTAGACGTCGTATCGCAAGAGACGTCCCTGGATCCGTATAGGGTCGTGGCAATCCCGTCGTTACCTATTGTGGAGCCGGGATTGGTGGAGTCGCTAAAAAGATTCCAAGGTCAGGTCTTGATTGGTCCAAGGACAGGATCAAAGACGACCGATTTTCAAATCCCGCAGGAATTACCTCCCGGCCCGTTAAAAGAACTGATCCCGATCACGGTCCAGCGGGTCGAGTCGCTGCCGTATTTTGCCCCGATTTCCTTGAACTGGAATTCTACTCTCTACCAATGCCACCTGTGGTTGGAGCGTGTCCGAACCGACCTGATGCCATTTATCCGGCTGCCGGACGGTCAAGGTGTCGCCTATCGGCACCGGAAGATAAGCTACCTGGCGTCCATGCCCGATCAGGCCCTTCTCGACGCCATTATTGAGCAGCTCGCGCGGAGCGAAAACTTGAATGTCGCAGCACTTCCAGATGGTGTTCGCTCCCGCGCGAGAGGGCGGCTCCGGTTCTTCTTTAACTACGGCCCTGAACCGGTAACTCTGCATTTGCCGCCTGAGACGAGATTCTGTCTAGGCGGACCGGAATTGCCGATAGCCGGCGTAGCAGCCATCGAGCAAGACGAGTAGGGGGCAATTCAAGAATCCAAGAACTCGAGCACTCGAGAAGCCAAGAAGAACCAACAATCTCGCGCCGAGTTCCGCATCACACATTCTCGAGTTCTTGAGTGCTCGAGTTCTTGAGTTCTGAATTTAGCGATTATAGAAGCGCGCGGGTAACATCGACGTAGCAAAAAGAATATAAGTCACGTTGCTATCGAGCTTATCTATCAGGTAGGGGCCTGAACCCTCCGTCTTGTAGACGCGAGGATAAGGGCACGTATCAATCATTCGAACTGAGCACGTGCCACCGTGAAGGCAATGCCCACTGAATACCACAGTGTTGTTCACGAGAACAGTAGCGTCTGCCTCCCCGCTCAAACGACTCCACCAAAACCGGATATCGTGTCCTGAATTACCCATTTCCCAAGACTGCTCAAACGCCTCAGTGTCTTGCCTGATTCTACCGGTACTCTGCGTACATTTTTCCTCAGATCGTACCTTCCACTCGTTGAAATCGTCAGTTGTGATATTTCGTAAAATCAGCGTCACCTGGACTGCTACCGCCCGGCCTGGCAATAGGATTAGAGTCAAGCTCATGGCCAGGAAGACAACGAAGTAAATACCTTTCATAAGTAGCTCACCTATCAATAAATGTACTCCGCAACATACCGAACTTAAGGGAAAAAACCAACTGCGTAAACGCCGCCGCCTGCATCTCTTGAGAAACCTGCAAAAAGAGAACTCGAGCACTCAAGGACTCAAGAACTCAAGAATGTGCGACGCGGAACTCGGCGCGAGATTGTTGGCTCTTTGAATTCTTGGCTTCTCGATTGCTTGATTGCTTGACTGCTCGAGTCCCTGACTCGTATCAAACGATTATTATGAGCACACTTACGACTGAAAAGTGTACGGCCTGCCGCCGCGACGCTCCTCGAGTCACTGAGGCGGAGATTGGCGGACTTAAGCCGCAGATTCCCGACTGGGCGCTGGTAGAGCGAGAGGGAATCCAGAGACTGGAACGGGTTTTTCGTTTCACGAATTTTGCCGAAGCCCTGAATTTTACGA
>DASZGG010000364.1:0-5173 GCA_035939025.1 Chthoniobacterales bacterium
TGGTGTCAGCAACATCCGAATCGACGGCAGGGTTGCGCATTTCGAGCTGGGCCAAATTCCTGAGCACGCGACCGAGATGCGGGCTGCAACTAACTTCCTGGTGGCAAACTACGGGAGACAGAAGATCATCGCGATGCCGCGTGCCGTGCCGAAGGTCGCCATCTTCGAAGAGGCTGCGCGAACGCTTGAAATCCCGGGTGGTGTGCGGATGATCCAGGAGTATTACCGGCAGATGCGCAAGTTCGGCTGCAATATCCTGGCGGTCGTTCAACAGTACGATGTTATCAAAGACTCCCCGGTACGTGGAGCCATGATTGGGAACTCCAAGATGTTTATGATTACTTCCCAACAGAGCCGGGAAGATGCGAGGGAGATCGGTGTAGTGCTTGGTCTTTCCGATAAAACAGTAGAAACCATCAATTCCTACCCACTCCCGGAGTTGATGGATCCGAAGGAACGCTTTAGCGCCTTTACCTATATCGCAAACGACAAAGTGAGGCGATTGGTTGGGACCGTTAAAAACGTAGCATCTCGCGAGCTGCTCTACGCCGCATCCAGCGACAACGAAACGTTTGACCAGCGCACCGCGTCGCTGGGCGGCTATAAGAATGTCGTGACCGGCATCATCCAGGAATCGGAGAAGTTGCTTTGTGCCAGCGAAGAATCCGCGACGGAGCCGATATTATGAAATGGTCAGGGATAACAACATGCTTATTGCTAGCAAGTTGTACGGTCGGGCCAAGCGTTCCCAAAGGATTGCTGACCGTTCAAGGTAGAGGTTCGGAAGCATTAACCAATGACGGTGATCCATTGTTGAATACCGGTGTAGACGCTCGCAAAGTGCCGATCGAGTTCGCTAAAGGCTACACAAAAGGTGTCTCTGATCAGGTTAAGCGCACGTACTGGGCGCGCCAGGATGCGCAGAAGACTGCGGACGAAAACCTGGAGGGACGCCTTCGCTACTACAACGCTACCATCCCGGAGCGCCAAGACTCAAACGGAGTTATCAGGGTTCAACGAGAAGTCATCATCCCGATAGTGGAGTAGCCATGAAAGTGAAAAACCTGACGCGTGCGATGTTTCTACTGGGTATTTTCAACACGGTCGTGCGGGCCAGCACTGTGGTCCATGATCCGATTCACACCGTTTTGAACGTTGCCCAACAGGTGTATGGCCAAGTCAAACAGGAGGCGCAGCATGCTGAGGACATAACGAAATACGCGACGATGATTCAAAAGCAACTGCAACAGATAAACCAATTGACTAATATCATCAATCAGAACGTCGAGCAACTCCGCCGGTTTGGCAACCCTGACACTTACGTAAATATGTTAGGTCTGGACGATCTTTTTCAGGAAGTCAGCAAAATGAGGACGGGAGTTGGCAGGACAGTGGCAGACTTCACTGAAGCGGCAAACGGAATTGCCGCTCTGAAGTATACCGGGCGCGGTCTCTACCAAGATCTCAGTGAACTTCCAGACAAGTTTGGGCGAAAGGTTCAGTACGAGACCGGGAGCCTCAAGAAATTCGGGGTAGTCCAGGATATGTATGAAGACTACAACAACCAGTTGTCCGCCGTGAATCAGTCTTTCGCCCGACTCGAGGACGAGGTTCACAACACGGCGCACCAGATTGACACGGCTGGATCACTAGTCGAGACCGAGAAACTGAAGGCGAAATTGCACGCTGTCCAGGGCACACTCGACGCCAATATGCAGCGCGCAACTTTGGCTGCACTCAAGATTCTAGTCCAAGCGGAATCCAATCGCAACGACCAGGCCCGCGCTCAGGAGGTTTGGCGCCAGCGCCGAACGCAGGAAATGAGTATGGAAGATCAGGAGCTTCGAGACTTGGGTGGAAAGTTGTTAGGACCGCCTAGCGGCAGCTAAAATTCATCGGACATGAACGCGCAACTGACTGACTCAGAAGCTTACACGTCCTTAGCAGGGGCATTAGACAAATTTCTTAACCTTGAACCGCTGGTGAATTCGATCGAAGCCGTTCTGAATGATTATCGGCCGGCTGCCTACGCAATCGCTTTCATTCTGCTCGTGGTTGGAACGATGCGGGAATTTCTTTATCCGGAGACTCGCCGTTTCCTTCAAGCTGTTTTACGGGCGGTCCTTCTTGTTGCGACTATCAGCTTTGCATCTGGCTTTATCGATTGGTGTGATCAAGCCGCGCAAGCGCTGGCTCAGTTGCCAGCAGCCCGGCAGGTGAGCTTCGGCAATTTGTCCTACTCGATGAAGCCCGGAGAGGCGCCCACCGTAACTCAATTGGAGCAGGTTTTGCAGACCAAGATTGAAGGAACCGGCTTCGACAAAGGCAATTCGGGGAGCGACACTGGGGCTACTCAGAATGCTCCTCAGTTTTCCGCGAACCCGCTAGACTTCGGTAGAGACATTGGGATTGCCTGGGGTTACATTGCAGGGTTCACGCAGAATTTGGTATGGGAAATTCTGTTTGCCATCTATCTCTTATGCTTGTTGCTATGCAAGGTGATCATTATCCTGATGCAGTTCTTGCAGAAGATGGTTGTAGTGGGGTTCAAACTGTACACACCGATAGCAGTTGCTGAGTATGCGCATCGGTCCCTAAAGAGCAAGGCAATAGGCTTTTTTCTGACATTCGTTGGTGTGCTGGCCTGGCCTGTGGGATGGAGTCTTGTGAACGCCGTTACCTTGGGTGTCTTCAAGAGCCTCCCAACTCCGCAGAACCAGAATTTCGTGACACTCATGATTGCCATTGTTCTTGCTGTACCGGTCCTGCTTTGGGTTCTCATCGGTCACGTGATGGCACCGATTTTTGTTCAGAAAGTAGTTATTCGCGGCGGAGCGGTGATTCAAGGATTCGCCGGAACAATTTTTTCCGCCGTGGGAGCGAGCTCAATGGCAATATACAGCGGAGGACTAGCAGGATCGGCGAACGGGTTCAGGAATGTTAAGCAAAACCATGGCCAGGATGCAGCCGAGGCGCGATGGGGCGGTTCCTCGCGGAATCAGAGGCCTGGAGACTTTATCCTTGAGCCCTTTGATGGGAGCGGCACAACTCAAGGCGAAACCAACGCACAGAGAGGGGCGCCATTTCTTCCCGACCGCAAAGAACCGGATCGAACAAGACGAGAACTATCGAATTTTGGTGCAGGTATGTTGGGTGCGGGTGCGTCGATGATGAATCGGTTTGGCAGTGTTGCCCGGTTTATCGGGCATGCAGTGGTGGAAGGCAGCGGCGATGGGAGCGGGCTCGAATACCGGGCGCTTGCGGCTTTCGCGCCGGTAGGAACGAACAGTCGATCGTCGACGAATCAAACGAACCGATCTTCACTCCAAGCGAGGAGATATCTCGACGAGCAATGACGCATGCAAGCGGCAGACACGGACGTAATAAGCTGCAACAAGACATCGGGCGATCCGACCGCATCCATGGCGGTAGCTAGGAACTGGGGCGAAGATTGTGCGACGGATGCACGGGTTGCAGAGGAGCAATTGATTGATACGGCAGCCGTCCGCAATCTGCTCCAAGACACTGTCAACCAGAAGAGCCTCGCGGCGAACGCGCTTGCGTCAGGCCGTCGAGCGATTCGCCTATTGTGGATTGCACTCATCGTTTCTTTGACTGCGCACCTGATCATCCCGATTTGTATAGTGACCGCGATGATACGCCCGGAGAAAGTCGCGCTCATGGACGGTACAGAGTCGCTCATCATTTCACCCCTGGTACCTGTGGAAGAAAGCAACGAGATACTGGAGACGCTTTCTTTGTGGGCTGCCAAGTCGTTTTTGGACAGAGGGCCTCAAGGTTTCGACGCTCCCGAGACGCTTCAACGCGTATTTCTGCCCGAAGCAGCCAAGAAGGCTGAAGCAGAGTTCAATACGGTGGCTGAGGAGTTTTCGAAAAAGAACATTCATCAAAAGCTCGAAATTGGCCGAATCGATCTTCAACGACTGGACGAGGGAGTTGTGATGAGCCGTGTGATCGGCCAGATCCTGACGCAGGCTCAGATCGGCGATGAACAATTAAGCGAACCACGGCCGGTCACGTTGAGGCTGAAGCTGGTTCGTAATCCCTATTTAGGGCGGAACAAGAGGTATCCGTTCGCTGTCGCCGACTACGCGTTTGATCGGCCCGAGCAACTAGCAATTCAAAAGCGACAAGAAAAATAATATGCGCTTCGCGTCTATTGTTCTACTCAGTGCGGTTCCAGGTTTGTTATTAGCGGACGAGAACCTTGCATCGAAAGTGATTCGGATTCCGCTGAACCAGAATGAGCCGGCCTTCGTCAAACTGGGAACGAGTGGGATTACAACGTTGGAATTTCCTTATAATATTGAGGCCCTCGACGGTTACGGCTTCAGTGTCAGCCCGGCTCCCGATGGTCCGGATCTCTTCCAGATATCATTTAACAAAGGAACTAACTTTCTTTCCCTCAAGGCGACTCGAGAAGGGGTTGAAGGAAACCTTACAGTTGTCCTTGATGGAAAGGTTTACTGTTTGTTCTGCAAGGCGGTACCAGATCCAAGTTTTGTTGTGATTTTTGAAAAAGGTTCTTGGAAAGAAGCTTCCGATCCGCACGAAGTCCTGGCAAAGTCAAAACAGGCTTCACCCGCTCGGCTGCTCGGGTTCCTGGATAAGGTAAAGGCGTTTCCAACTCTGAAGTTAAGCGCCCCGGAGATATTCCAGAACATGGACGTGACTGAGCCGAACTCAGAATCGAGCCTCGATGGTCTCGAGGTTACGTTGCGCAGAGTAATCAGAGACAATAGCCTCGATTCCCTTGGTTTTGAGGTTGAGCTTGTTAACAAGGCTGACAAAGAATTCGTGTATGATCCCGAGAGTTTCGGTGTCCGCGTCGGCGAGGAAGTTTATCCGCAGATCATTTCCGATGCCGGGGGCCTGGTCCCGGCGGGGAAGACACAGACGGCATTTTTTGTGGTTGCCGGAACCGCAACCGGAGGTCGCAATGATTTGGCTGTTACAAACAAATTCGACGTTGTGATGCGGCAAGTGACAGGGGAGCGAGATCTGCACCGAAAGGCTTCTGCAGAATGGCAAGAGCCGCCAGACACGATTCCGACCGCGCAAGCGGGTTGGCAAGAGCCTGCGTTACCGATTGCGGAGAGCGTTTCCACATCGAGTCAGTTGAGAGCGGTTCCCGATGAAAAACCGCGGAAGT
>DASZGG010000365.1:0-6045 GCA_035939025.1 Chthoniobacterales bacterium
CTAGATGCTGTCGGCGTGACTCACCAGGGCGCGGTAGTGGTGTAAGATCTGTTTTACGCTGAAGGCAATCGCCGAAATCTGATTTTCAGACGGCATCTGCCGAGGAGTGCGAATCAGAATGCTGAACGGTCCGGGGCGCGAGTGGCCGAGGCTAAACAAAGAGCACCGATTGCTTTCCAGTCGAGGAAAAATCTGAATCGGCTCACTCGCCAGCGGGACAAGTCTCTGGGCAAGTTCGAGAGCGGGCCAAAGGACTTCAGTCGCGATCACTCGACTCGAAACCTGAATCTGGAAACCAGATATCGGCTCATTCCCCTTGACGGCGATAACCCCATCCAATGCGTTCTCAGTGAGTTCCTGCTCAAAATATCGAACAACCGGGTCGGACCCGGTCGTCCAAAAGTCCGTTGTAAAGTCCGGAGAACGATGCGAAGTCCGATGAGGATTGGCCACAGGGTAAGCGAAGAGAGCGAAGTCCTGCGCCAACAGCGGAGCTAAATCCAACTCTACCAATAGCTTAACGATGGCGTTGGTGCTGAGCAGATCTTCGGAGTCGATTCCGCCGAGCAATGCGAGGCGAATGGGAACACTTCCGCCCCGGGGACCGATGAACACGTAACTTGGGAACGCGCATCCGTCCACGGCGATGCTGCGCCATTTCGCCAGACCCGGCGACTCCGCGGCGAGCGTATCGAGCGAATGCCAGATTTGCTGCGCAGGATCAGCATCGGCTAAACGGGATGGGAGTTCGTGGTAAGCTGAGACCGACAACGCTGTTTCCATAGATAATCACCTCTTTTTTCTTGCAATCTCGAGCGCAACAATACGCATGATAACAGAAGAAAATTGAATGTCTATCGAAATAATAGGGATTTAAATCCGGAGTCCGATTTTGAGTTTTGCTCCTGTGCGCTCCGCGAAAAAATGCGTTTCGATCCTTGCGCAAACCCAAAAGACGGATTAACCGAGGAAATCGTTACGAAACTTGCAAGGGATACAGTAGTTTAATGAATTAGAGCCTTAACCAGGTTGCTGCTCGCCCGCAGTAGCCACGCAAACAATACATTTATGTCCAGGGAGTTCTGTAGCGCCCAACCGGCGTGTCTGATGCCATTAGCCTTTAACCTAGTTCTTGAATCCAACCGCACCGCAGATAGCTTGGGTTGCTAATTGTGGTTTTGAAATATGCGTTTTCCTTTGGCGTTAACGATGAAAATTGCCGCTCATATCGTGCGGCACAAGCTGCGAGGGACCAAGAGATTCGCGACGGTTCTCCAGCTTGAACCTTTGCATACCTGTAACCTGACGTGCACCGGCTGCGGCAGAATTCGGGAATATTCAACGTCGATGAAAGACGTCATGCCACTCGAGGATTGTCTTGAGGCGGCAATAGAGTGCAATGCACCCATGGTTTCCGTCTGCGGTGGCGAACCTTTGATTTATCCACAGATAGAGGCGCTGGTGACCGGCTTACTGAAACAGCGCAGGATTGTCTATGTTTGCACGAATGGGATGTGGATGCGGCGGAAGATGAAGGATTATCTGACGGTTGCATATGCCAGGCAACCTGATTCGGTGATGGCTCAGCTGGACCGTCTCGACGCTGAAAAGTTGCTCACGCCGGGCGAGATAGAACAGATCAAGAAGGGTCCGAAGGATCCCGCCAAGCCGGTGATTGCTCCGGACGGATGGATGTATTGGAATGTGCATCTGGATGGATTGGAGAAAACCCACGACATTATCGTAGAACGGGAGGGAGTCTTCCAGGAGTGCATCCTGGCCATGCGCATGGCTAAAATTCTCGGTTACCAGGTTGCGACGAATACCACCGTATACCGTGAAACCGATGTCGCGGAAATCGAGCATTTGTTCGATTACCTGGCGTCTCTGGGCATCGATGGTCATACAATTTCACCCGGCTACGACTACGATGCGGCTAAGAAAGATATGGCCAAACGCCTGGGTCTGGATCCGGCGAATTTCTTTCTGACTCGCCGGGCGACCATCGAGAAATTTTCTAGGGCGATGATCTGGGGCAAAAAGTATCCGCTATTTGGAACACCCGTCTATTTAGAATTCGTGGCCGGGCTTCGAGATCTGACTTGCTCTGCCTGGGCGATTCCGACCCGAAACATGATGGGCTGGAAGGCCCCATGCTATTTCATGACCGACGGCCATTTCAAAACCTATAAAGAGCTGCAGACTAAAGTAGATTGGAGCAAATATGGTGTCGTCGATGGCGTCGCCAATGATCCTCGATGCGAAAATTGCATGGTCCAGTGTGGCTACGAACCCTCTGCCACGCTAGGTCTGCAGGGTAAGCCCGGTGATACCTGGAAAAATATTTGGTTTAACTTTGGCCCTCGCCCTAGGCCGAAGAATCATGTAGATCCCAAGATCGTGTTTAATGGGATCTCGGCTGCCGCGAGCAAGCCGAAGCAGGAGGCAACCGTTGTGCGCGGCACACATTAATTGATCAACGGGAGAACATGGTGAATCACGACGCAGGAGCACACGGGCTCCTAGAACAAGCAATTACCAGGGCGCAACAGCATTTAATCAGTCTTCAACATCCAGAAGGGTATTGGATCGGCGAGTTAATCGTCGATTCGACGCTTTGCTCCGACTACGTCACATTCATGCACTGGTCGGGGGACATCGATCTCAATCTCCAGCAGAAATGCATTGATCACATCCTGTCCAGACAATTGCCGGACGGTGGGTGGAACATTTACCCCGAGGGTCCCTCGGAAGTAAACGCGTCGGTCAAAGCCTACCTGGCGCTCAAGCTGGCCGGGTTCTCGCAGGAGGACAGAATTCTGAGCCTTGCGCGAGCTAAGATTCATGAGCTGGGCGGTATCGAGAAAACCAACACCTACGCCAGACTTTATCTGGCTTTACTCGGCCAAATCCCGTGGGACGCAGTACCAACTATTCCAGTCGAATTTCTCCTGCTGCCGAGATGGCTGCCGGTGAACCTGTATGCAGTTTCCTCGTGGACGCGGGCGATGGTTGTACCGCTGGCAATCATCAACCATTACAAGCCGACCCGCGCGTTGCCCGATGAGCGCGGCATTCGCGAGCTGTACCTCGACCCAACCAGGGTACCACATCATAAGACCTCCGGCTTGAAGCAGTTTTTCATTCTGATCGACCGATGCCTGAAAATCATCGAACGCAATGGATATCTTCCGTTGCGTCGAGCGGCTTTAAATGTGGCCGAGCGGTGGATGTTGGAACGGATCGGTGACGGATGCGGCGGGTTAGCGGCGATTTTTCCGGCGATGCTTAACTCGATGATTGCATTGCGATGCATTGGCTATCTGCCAAATCATCCGATCTATCGAAAGGCAGAGTCTGATTTTCGGGAACTCTTTGTCGATGATGAGCAGGGATTCAGGATCCAACCCTGCTTTTCTCCAATCTGGGATACTGCCATTACTCTAGTCTCTCTAGCGCGTTCCGGCATCAGCCAACATCATCCCTCCTCACGCAAAGCTGTTCAATGGCTCTTGTCCCAAGAGGTCAGAATCGCAGGTGACTGGGCGGTCAACAATCCTGAACCCGAACCGACTGGTTGGTGTTTCGAATTCAACAACCCTTATTGTCCGGATGTCGATGACACCGCCATGGTCTTGTTGGCGCTCCATACCGCAGGCTACCAAGCTGATGATTCTCTATATGAGCGCGTAGTTCGGTGGCTTTTGAGTTTTCAAAACAGGGACGGCGGCTGGGCGGCGTTCGATAAGGACGTGCAGAACCCGCTTCTCGAAAACGTACCGTTTGCGGACCATAATGCAATTCTCGATCCGAGCTGCTGCGACGTGACAGCCCGGGTGCTCGAAATTCTTGGAAACCTCGGATTTCGCCAGGGTCATCCGGCGATTCGCCAAGCCATAAGATTTTTGAAGGAGAAACAGGAAACGGATGGCGCATGGTATGGCCGTTGGGGCGTCAACTACATTTACGGAACCTCTCAGGTATTACGCGGACTCCGGGCGATCGGAATGGATATGAGCGAGCCCTGGATAGAACGCGGACGTGACTGGTTGGAAGTACGTCAGAATGAAGATGGCGGCTGGGGGGAAACCGTGGCCTCTTATGATGACCCAAGCTTGCGTGGTCAAGGTGCGAGCACTCCGTCTCAAAGCGCTTGGGCTCTGCTTGGTTTGTGCGCTTTCCCACAGGTAAATCGCAAAAGCGTCGAACGTGCCGTAGGCTATCTTGTTTCTACCCAAAATCCGGATGGTTCCTGGAGCGAAACCTTGATTACCGGAACGGGTTTTCCACGCGTATTTTATCTCAAGTACGACATGTACCGGAACAATTGGCCGCTCATGGCACTTGCTCGGTTCGCTAGCGGAGTTCCTGCGTATCGGCCCGAATCCGGCATGCTCTCGGGAATGCTAAGCGAAGTGGGCGACAATCAGGAGTTGGCGCCGAGCACCCGAGCAGAGTTTTCTTCGTTGATCTCAGGCTTTGCTTCTCTGCCTGTGTTCGTGTTGTTGAAAGATTTCCTCACAAAGTAATGATGCATAAGCCGAAAGTCTTAGTTGCAGACTCGATCTCCCCAAAGGGTGTGGAATTACTGGAAAGTGGAGGGCAGCTACTCGTAGACGTTAAAACAGGGCTGAAGGAAAATGAGCTGTTGGATATTGCGGGGGAATACTCGGCCGTTGTGGTGCGTTCGCAGACGAAAATTACGGCAAAGGTGATCGATGCGGCAAGACGGCTGAAGGCCGTGGGCCGGGCAGGAGTCGGCGTCGATAATGTGGATGTCGACGCGGCAACGCGCCGCGGTGTGATTGTCATGAACACCCCTGGGGGCAATACCATCTCCACGGCTGAGCATGCTTTCTCCCTGCTGGTTTCGATCGCGCGTAATATTCCGCAAGCGCACGCCAGTATGAAGGCCGGTCAATGGGATCGAAAGAGCTACGAGGGCGTCGAACTTCACGGCAAGACGATCGGTATACTTGGAATGGGCCGGATCGGGACGGAGATTGCACGTCGAGCAATAGCATTCGGTATGCGTCCAGTCGCGTACGATCCGTACTTATCTTCGAGCCGGGCAAGATCTCTTCAGGTCGAGCTGTTTGAGGATCTCGATCAAGTGCTCGCGAAAGCCGATTTTGTCACACTGCACATGCCATTGACCGCAGAAACGAAGCATTTAATTAACGCGACGCGTATCGCTAAGATGAAGCGGGGCGCAAGGATTGTGAATTGCGCTCGAGGTGGTCTGATCGATGAGCAGGCGCTCTTCGAAGCGCTTAAATCCGGTCAGATCGCCGCGGCTGCTCTGGACGTCTACGAAACCGAACCTCCCCCCGCCGAGTTTCCACTCCGAACTCTCCCAAACATTGTTTTCACGCCGCACCTGGGGGCTTCAACGGCCGAAGCGCAAGAGAGCGTCGGCATAGAAATTGCCGAAGCAATCCGGTCCGTTCTGCTGGAAGGCGTCATCAGAAATGCGGTCAACGTTCCGAACATCGATGCCAGGACGTTGGCGGTGATTGCGCCTTACCTGGCGTTTGGCGAAAAGCTTGGACGCTTCCTGCGCCAAGTCGGGCCGAAGCGCTGTGAGACTCTTTCGATCAACTACAGCGGGAAGGTCAACGACTTCGAGACAAGCCCGATCTCTCGATATGTGTTGAAGGGATTTTTGGAAGAAGCCGGAGGAGGAGAAGTAAACGCGGTCAACGTCGCGTCGTTGGCCAATACCCTGGGGCTGAGGACGGTCGAGACCAAAAACAGTGTCATCGGCGAATTCACGGATCTCGTCGAACTCCAAGCGGTTGGTCAAGGAGAAACCGTTTCGGTTGCAGGGACTTTTATTGGTTCGTCGCCGAGAATTGTGCGAATCAATGGCCGTCATGTGGAGGCCCGCTCGGTCGGCGTTCTACTACTATTAGAGAACCATGACGTCCCGGGAATTGTCGGTCAAATCGGGACAGTTTTGGGCGCGCACGCCGTTAACATCGCGAACATGTCTTTAAGCCGAGACCACCGCGGGGGCGAAGTTCTCACCGTCCTGAACCTCGA
>DASZGG010000366.1:0-3972 GCA_035939025.1 Chthoniobacterales bacterium
GAGGAAGTCGAATCCGCTTTCGCCCGGCATCTGGACATCGAGGAAAACCAGGTCGGGCCGCAACTCGGCTAAAAGCGAGCGGGCTTCCTCGGCATTGGCCGCTTCTCCCACGACTTCCACTTGAGGGTGCTTCACCAGCAAGCTGCATTTTGCCGCAAAAATCTCCCACAAATTAGAAACTTGTGACGAACGGGCAAGGAGCGTGACTAACGGGCACATCGAGGCACGCCACGGGCGTCTTCCGGGCTTCTTGAATTCCTGATTACTTTTCGCTCAGACTAAAATCGGTGAACCAATATGAGGCTGGATTCGCGGATAAGCTGGAAAGCGTAAGACGTCCCGGATCCGCTGTGTCCGTTGTATGAAAGACAACGGTACATTCCCCCCAGTTATCGGAAATTCGCAGCGTCGTACCCTCTGCAATGGATCCCTGGCTTCCATCGGTCTTTTCCGGAACGACGTAAATGAACTGGGCCGGAGTACTCTTCGCCTGAAACTTCACTTCGTACGTTTTACCCGGCTCAAATTTGATCCCGGGAGCCCGCAGTTCTACGCTCCAGAACTCTAAGCCGATTTTGGAGACGACAACCATCACCGCCTTTTGGCCGCCCGGCGAATCAGTGTTAACGCTCGCATGGGCTTCCGCGTCCTCAATTACCTCCAAATGAAACTGATCCACATCGATTTTGTTCTCTTGTCCGCAGGCGGATTGTAGGGAAATTAAACGAAGGGCCAGCAGAAATAGCGCTAACGGTCTCATTTGGGTTTGCATTCTGGCTGTTATTCTTTGTGGATTCAACTCTCGAGCCAAATCGCCTGCCGGCAAACCGGGAAACGGCGATGACCGAATTGTTTCCAGCCAGCGGCTGAGGCAAGCTGGCGCATTTCCCGAAACGAAAATGCACGCCTGATGGAGAGCCGCGCGTCAAAGCGGGTCATCGACTCTCGAAAAACGCAGGCTGTCAACAGATAGATGCCGGCAATCCCGAAATCAGTCCGTTCGAGATCGGCTATCAAGACTCTACGCCGTGCCATGACCCGCGCGCGCCGCAAAAGGCCGATCGCCGCACCATCAGCAAAATGATGAAGGGCCAACGAACAAAAAACGAAATCGGCTGGACTGATGGGAACGAACGTGAAGACATCGGATTCCAAAAAGGCGATCTCGGGATAGGTCTTCGAGCGCTCCATCGCCAATTCGAGCGTCGCCCGTTGAAAGTCGACGGCTGTGATCTGCACCGCGACGTGGTTCATTCGGCACCAATTGACGATGAAGCGCGGAATATCACCAAGCCCTGTACACAAATCGATCGCCGTGAACGAGTGCCCCGGACGAAGCCAACGACGCAGGAAATGCCGAACCAGCGCGTAGCTCCCAAAGTATTGATTGAGCTTTTCAAGATTCTCGAGGTCAATTTCCAACTCTGTTGAAACCAGTTGAGGACGATCCATCATTTCAGTGATCGTGCCATCGAACCTCCGTCTCGGAGCGAGCAAATTCGTAAACACTAAAAGAGCCTGAACTCAAGAACTCGAGAATTCAAGAATCCAAGAATGCTGCGATGGGGACCTCGGCGCGAGACTGTTGGTTCTTCTTGAATTCTTGAATTCTTGAATTCTTGAATTCTTGAGTTCATCTATTTTAAAGCAGGAGCCGTTGCCGCCTCCATAACCAGGACTTTCTGAGCCGTGCGTTCGTCGGTAATGATGATATCAATGCATCGCGTGCGTAGCGCGCCAAGAATAGCACTCACTTTGTCTTCGCCGCCTCCGACCGCAATGACCGGTCTGATTTTCCGCAAATCATCAAAGGTTAAGCTTATCACGCGGCTATCGAAATCTGTAATGATGGGCCGACCTTGGATATCAAAGTATCGACAGGAAATATCTCCAACGGCCCCTTTTGCCTTCAGTTCATCAATCATCATCGGATCAAAGAACCCAGCTGAAACAACTGTCGCGTCATAAGTGACCTTCCCAATGCCGATCATCGCCCGAGAGGCCGAACGGGCCATTTCCAGACAAGATCGAATATTCCTGTCTTCGAGCAGAATATCTTTGACGCTAACGGTGCTGACGACCGCCGGGACTGGTAGATGATAGACTTTTGCTCCCAATTTCTCCGCCATGATCCCGGCCAGCCTGATCGGGTTGAAAGACTCTCCGCTATTCAGACACCCGATAGCTTGAGCCAGAACGATGCTATCGATCTTCTTCCCGGAAAGCGCCCGCGCTACCTCCAGCACTGTGGCTCCCCAAGCGGTCGCAAATACTTCGCCGGGTTGTAGCGTACTCTCCAGGAAAAGCGCACCGGCTTTTCCAAGCGCCTGGCGAACTTCGAAGGGACTCGCCCCGTCCGGCGTCGGCACAATGTAGGCATTTTGTAAGCCGAAGCGCGTCCGTAACTCTTCGGCAAGCGAAAGGCGGCTAAGCAAATCCGGTCGCAGTGAAATGCTGACGATGCCGCGACCACGCGCGCGGGCCAGAAGATTCGCGACCGTCGGGCGAGAGACCTGAAGCTGCTTCGCGATTTCTGCCTGGGTCAGATCGTGATGATAGTAGAGCCACGCTGCACTAATGGTCGCATCCATATCTGTGCCAAACATCTTATCCTCAGGGCCAGGATGCTTAGAGGTCATGGCAAGGGATTGCGCTCGAGATAATGTTTTTCGACAAAGCACCAAAAATCATGCTTGACCAACGTTATTACAAATGTCAACGAATGCTAGCAAAAGGATCGATCCGAGGATACGGCTTTCGGCGCCAAGCGTGCAAGCACGATGCTCCCGAGGGTCCCCAAAATAGGCAATCTAGGTCGGCAAGAAATTTTCCGGGGAAATAGAACAATGACACCCCCAGGACGCACTGCGTCCTGGGGGTGTTTGATTTTCAGCGTAAGCCTAACCCGCAAAAATCACGCCAATGCCGAAGCGACTAGCTCATTGCGGGTTAGAAAGACAGCGGAATTTTCCGGCGTAGCCGGGGAAATCTGCTGCCACAGCCTGCATCGCTCACAAATCTCTAAGGATTTGTGAGCGATGCAGGCTCTTTACTTCAATGCCAACAACGCAAGCATGCGGCCGGTCCGACCCTTCTCCATCCGGTATTAATAGAATTTTTTCAAATTCGCCGCGGTATTCTCAGCGGAATCGAACACCTGCTTTACGCCGGACTGTTTGAGCTGCTGTACGATATCGCCAGCAAAATCGACTTCATAATGAGGCGGCCGGATGCATGGACTAAGCTGGGCTAGAATGCTGCCAGGGTCGCTTCCAAACTCCGTTGACATCTTTCGCACGGCAGCTCCCGCGATATTTAAGGCGGTGCCCTTTCTTCCTGAATGAACGAGCCCGATGACTCGCTGTTTCGGCTCGACAAGGAATACGGCACAGCAATCAGCGACATAGATTCCAAGGGAGATGCTTGGATCACAAGTGATCAAAGCATCGACTCCTGCGCTCTTGGCGGACGAATCAACAGAGACAACGGCGACTGAATTGTTATGAATCTGCTCGGCGAGACGAAGTTGGCGCGCGCCAAAGCTCCGTAGCGCTATTTCGTGAAACCCGTCCAGTCTCCGCAGGGCGGTCTCGCGATCGGTTCGAACATCGAGGTCCGGCACTCTGAGAATAAATCCATGCAAAACTTCTTCCAGCGAATCGAGGGCGGGAAAACGTTCCACAGGAGGGCTCGCGCATACACTAATCATTCGTTGTTTCCACTTTCCCCTCCGGCGGATTCAGAGATATCCGTTTTGCCTTGTGAGTCGCGGGCATATCCGGATCGAGCGGCGAGTTATATCTGGCTCGAGTAGCTTTCGCAGCTTCGCCGGCGGTTAAAGTCGACGGACGAGCCAGCCCATCATCAAAAATATCGTTGTATTTCGTCTCGGTCGCGGTCGACTGCTGGTATGAAGCAACTGCCGATATGTAGGAAAATATAGCCGACACCAGGTTGGATCGAGCCGTGGTG
>DASZGG010000367.1:0-6813 GCA_035939025.1 Chthoniobacterales bacterium
GACTGTTTCAGTTCTGGTGAGCCCGGCGTCGTTGGTTTCTCACTTGACCGCGTCGGAGAACCCCCAGGCGCTCCGGAAGGTTTCGCTCCAAGCAGGTTTGGTGGAACGGACTTATTTCCTGCAGCCGTTGCACCTGGCGAAACACCCGGCACACTTGGCGCTCCTCCCGGAACATTTCTGTTTGGCGATTGTTTCAGTTCTGACGAGACCGGCGTCGTCGGTTTTCCGCCCGGCCCTGTCGGAGAACCGCCAGGCGTCCCGGAAGGTTTCACTCCAAGGAGGTTTGGTGGAACGGACCTATTTCCTGCAGCCGCTGCATTGGGCGATGGTTTCTGCCCGGTAACCGCAGGCGGAGAGCCGGTCTTGCCAGGCGTTCCGGTCGCGCCGGGAGATCCGGGAACCTCTCCTTTCTTGGCAATCTGCGAATTCACATAAGGCGTCGGTTTCGGTAGATCCTTCGGCGGGGGATTCTGTTCAGCGATGGTCTTTTTGAGCTTCTCCGCATCTTGAGGATTGACGCCTTGCCATCCTTTTTCGACCTGAGGATTTGCAATCCGGTTTTGAACAGAGGGTGCCTGGGTTGCTTGCCGCTTGAGGGTAGCAGGTGGTGCGACCACATTGAGCTGGTTGCCCTGAAGGGTTTGACCGTATTTCGCGTTAGGATCGGTCGCCGGAGTAAGCGCAAGTTTAACCTGCTGGATATTCTGATTGGTCTTTGTCGCTACGGTCTGAACCGGCGGCCCGAAGTTATTGATCACGTTGTTGGTGGTGACAATGTTCGTGACGTTCCTGGTCTCATTGATGATCTGAACGTTTCGCCCAGGTGGCTCGATGTACCGTGCGTAGCTCGGTTCGTGCCAATGAGAATAGCTGATAAAAGCGTAGGCAGCCGGTCCAATCCCATAATACGAGTCGGACCAAGACGATATCGATGGATTCACGGAGAAGTCTGCTTCGGGCGGAAGAGGAGCCCAGCCGACGTCTTCGTCACTTTGCCTCCAGGAGACCCAAGCCGGAGCCCATTGATTTCCGGGGACCCAGCACCATCCAGTCCCACCAATATCGACCCATCGGCCGTAGTGATAGGTTGCCCAGGCAAAACGCTCGTTTGAATCCCAGTACCAGCCGCGATCGGTCCAAACCCAGTGTCCGTCTCGGTAAGGTCTCCAATCCCCTGACTCCCGCGGTTGGAAACAGTAACCATAATTACCGGCATCTACCCAGTTGCCTTGGTCGGAGGAGAGTCTCGAATAGAAAACATCATAGTCCCCCTCGTCCGATTCAGAAATAGGCTGCCCTTGGTCGGGATGCTGAGGCTGGGGTTGCGGCGGAACCGCTTGCCCCTGTTTACTGCGACCTTCAGGCACTGCGACAAACGCGGCGGTCAGATTGTCGGACGTGCTTCCGTATCCAACTATCCACCCTTTATCATTGATGCCATAAGCTACATCCAAGGAATTGAATCCAACCTCCGAGAGATTTCCCGCAAGCTTGTCTAGTTCGACCAACTGACCTTTCGTGTAAAGGAATGCACGCTTCTGACCGGCGCTATCGCTCTCTCCAACAATATCGCCGGAATTGTTGATCCCCCGGGCGTAACTCGCACTGTCAAAACCTGGCAACGTTCCTAAGTCTTTCAATTGTGAATGATCGAAAACGAATGCATGAGCAGGTCCGTCCGCAGTATCGCTATCGCCCACAACGAGGCCATTCTTATTGATGGCGAGCGCCTCCCCGTTTGCTCCTCCTAAAGTACTCAAGTCCGTCGTATTACCATTTACAGACACAAAGGCGTGGAATGCATTGTTACCGGCGCTGTGCCTGCCGGCAATCTGACCGGCGTCGTTGATGGCATAAGCGGTCTCAAGAGCATCTGGTTGGTTTGAGCCGCCAAGGCCGAGATCTTGCACCGAACCGCTGGAAAACAGCACCGGGCGATGATTCTGATCGCCACTTTGGCTATCGCCGACCACGACCCCGCTTTTGTTAATCCCAAATGCTTCGCTGGTTGAGGCGCCGTCGAGCGTACCGAGGGATGCAATCGGCTGCTTTCGCGAAAATACGAACGCCAGCAGATTCCCGTTCCCGTCCTGGCTATAGCCGGTGACTTGGCCGGCATCGTTAATGCCGCACGCAGCATTGATCTTGCCGCCAAGCGAGCCCACATCCGTCAATGATTGAACCGAAGAGGAATAAAGGAACGCTTGATAATCTTCTGCTTGAAAACTGTAGCCGACGATTTCGCCTCTATTATTTATTCCGAGCGCTGCGCTATTGGCACCTTGGGGCGTAGGAATTCGAGTGATTTGATAGCGGTTTTGCGCGAACGCTGCGGTAGCACAGCAAATCGCAAAGATCAATCCGAGGGATTTCATCGAGATCACCACCTGAGACGGATTTCGGAACGCTCTCATTCAAACCTTCTTCTAATCGATGCGTATTCTTTATCTTCGAACTTAGTGCCGGAAAGCTGTGCTTCCCGTTGATACTGCGGCCTGTCCAGAAAACAGTCAACATGCTCCGCGATTCCCATCGCCATGCGGTTGGTCTGCCCCGGTGAATGAAGCGAGATTCGAGACTACGCGGGGCCCCAGCCGCTAAGCGATTAATGGCATTCGCAAGGTTCGGTTAAAAACCGCTATTATTTGCCGGGCATATTTTGTACCCTATCGTCCGGCAGATCTGAACCGGTCAGCTTTGAACGAGAAACCGCAATGAAGGATCTCAATCTTACCGATATCCGGGCTTGTGTCTTCGATTTAAAGAAATGAAGAATTACCCGTAGAAGCTATGGAGATCAAATCAATAGATCCTGAAAAGATCAAAGAGACAATGAGGGTTCTGCCCTACGACGAAGCCAAAGCTGGGGTTTTGCGAGTAATTTCGCAGGGATTTGGAGAAAAAGAAGAGCAACTGACCGATTGGGACTTATCGTTCGCGGAATACGTCGAAGAACACCGGGATTCAAGCCTTATCTTTTGCTGGTTTGCCAAGGGCGGAGCAGCGCTTTTCTGCCCGTCTGATCACACAGGTATCTGGGCGATGCAGCGGGAAGGGCTTAGAGCCAAGGGAAAAGTCGGTAAACCAGTTCAGGATATTTTAGAAGGTTTAGCAAAGGAAACTGGGATTCCGTGACTGCAAAGAAACCGATGTCCTGCAACTAGTGGGGAGAGTGGCTAGACTAGAGGCTAGTGGCTGGTGGCTGGAGCGTTGATCAGTCGGCCCACCTCTTGGACCAAGTCCAGATCTGTCCAAAAAATCCTCCTCAGAAAGGTAGCCGAATCGGACCGCACACAATCTGATTGCGAAACGATCGGAATTCTCGAGCACGAGGACGACTCCTCAAATTCGGAATTTAGGTTGAAGCGGAACCAAACTGGTTGGTTGGCCTCACGATGGAATGAATCGCATCTTCTGGAACCGACCAAAGAGCCGAATCAGCATTTCCTCTGTATCTACCCACGCATGGAAGCCGAAACGCCGTGACTTGGTTGTATCCGACATTACGTCATACTCGAGGTTAAAGATCGCTTCTCCAAAAGGCCATGCAGCAGCCTCTTGGAATGAGTAGTTAAGAAGGTTGTGCTTCCTTACGAGGTTCTTCCAGACCGGTTCCTTGTCTGACATGAATTGTGCGAGGGGGAAGCGCTGCGGCGTCCCGTACTCCATCTCGAAAAACGCTGCGAACCGCGGCCACACATTCTCCCAACGATTGAAGTCTCCATTTGTTATGTTAAATGCCTGGCCGTTACACCCATCATTTTCGCCCGCCCAAACAATGGCTTGGGCCAGAAGCTCAGCATCTGTCATCTCCATCAGCGCTCGATACGCAGCGGCCGATCCTGGAAAGCGAAGCGGTAACCCCATTTCCTTGCATAGGGCAGCATAGACGGCGATTACCGTGGCCATGTTCATGGGATTTCCGACAGCAAAACCGCAGATGCACGACGGCCTCAACGCGCTCCAGGACCACGCCTTGCCGCTTGAGCGTTCCTTAAGGTAATCCTCTTGATTGTAATAGAAATTTGGCGGCATATGACGCGGATCGCTCTCCTTTGCGGGCGTCTTATACGGGGCAAGATGCGCACCGTAGAACTTGGCACCTTCGAGTAGGACCACCTTCCTAAGTGTCTTGGAGAATCGTTCCACGGTTTCAACGGTGTTAACGAGCATGGCCAGGTTAGGACCCACCTCTTCAAAGAAATTAGCCGCCGGAAGAAGTGCCGCGTAGAAAACGTGTGTAACATCACCGATCCCGCTCAGCTGGGCTTCAAGTTCTGACCGATTCAAAAGGTCAACTGCGACATGCTTGGCGGCGGTTCGAAATTCCGGGCTTCGACGAGAGAGCCCGATGACCTCCCAATTGCCGAGCGAAACCAGATGATTGACAAGTGTTCGTCCCGTGACGCCGAGTGCTCCTGCTACCAGACCTTTGTTCATACGTGGGATTTTCTGCGGGATTTTTGTCGGGCGCGAGCGTAGAACGCAAACAGGAGGCCAGTTCGTTAGTTCTGACCGTATAAAACGGCGCACCCGGCGGTCGCTCCGGCATGCGCGACAGCGCCAGCCGTGGCCGCTGCGAGACGATCTGCATCGTACCCGGTCACCGCCTGCCACACCGGATCATGCCCGAATCGGGCGCGGAAGAGCCATCAGGCCGGGCCCCAAGAGCGGGTCCGAGTGGCATCCTCTTCGGCCTGGAGGCCGAAGATTCCGACAGCACCAAAGGCAGCGAGAGTCTGCTAAGAAAGAGAGGAACTATGCGGGCTGTTCCCCGCTGCGGACGTATCAGACACCCGCAACCAGGGGGCTCCCTCGGGCTGCCGTTATCCGGCAAATGCGCGCTGCAGGCCTTCGATATCGAGTTTCTTCATCTGCAACATGGCCTGAAAGGCCCGTTGGGATTTTGCGGTGTCAGGATCGGTGAGCAACTCAGGCAGGACCTGGGGTACAATCTGCCAGGAGAGGCCAAACTTATCCTTCAGCCAGCCGCACTGCTGCGCTTGCGGATCGCCGCCCTCGGACAGCCGCTCCCAGTAGTAATCCACTTCCTCCTGGGTCGCGCACTCAATCTGAAACGAGACGGCCTCGTTGAACTTGAAAATGGGTCCACCGTTGAGCGCGGTGAAGGATTGTCCGTTCAGCTCAAAGGCCACCGTCAACACCGACCCGGCCGGCTTCCCGTGGATTTCCTTTCCGGCCTCCGGATAGCGCGAGATGGCGACGATTTTCGAGTCTTTGAAAATGGCGGTGTAAAAGCGGGCGGCGTCTTCGGCTTGGTGGTCGAACCACAGGCAGGGGCTGATCTTTGTGGGCATGATTTCTCGGTGGTTTTGGGGTTTCGGAATGTAATTGTTCATCTTGTTGACGAACAGGAGGTCCGCGTTCGGACAAGTGGCGCGAACTTTTCCGAAAGCTGGCACGAATCGACGTGCGAAATGTTGTTGGCCTACGCCGGAATAGTTTGGTCTTACGGCAAATCACGTGCAAAAAGTTATGCCAAATAATTCGGAAATTTTCCACCATGTTTACCATCGAAGAACTCGATCGCGCCGGGGAAATCGTTCATGGGATTTTGCCAGTGACGCCGCAGATCCGTTGGCCGTTGTTGTGCGAACGCGTCGGAGCCGATGTGTGGGTGAAACACGAAAACCACACGCCGATTGGCGCGTTCAAAATCAGAGGCGCATTATTCTATCTCTCCGAGCTCCGACGCAAGAATCCCGAAACAAAAGGAGTCGTTGCGGCCACGCGTGGCAACTTTGGTCAGAGTGTAGCCTTCGCCGGTATTCGTGCCGGTCTTCAGACCGTGATCGTCGTTCCGCATGGGAACAGCCCGGAGCAGAATACGGCGATGCGTGGCTTGGGCGCTGAAGTGATCGAATTCGGCCACGATTTCCAGGATGCGCTGGAGCATGCCCGTCATTTGGCGAAAGAATCGCGACTCCATTTTATCGACTCTTTTAGCCTGGTCCTCGTGCAAGGGGTGGCGAGCTACGCGCTCGAGCTGTTTCGGAGTGTTCCGAACCTGGACTATGTTTATGTCCCGGTTGGTATGGGCAGCGGTATCTGCGGAACCATCGCGGCGAGGAATGCGTTGGGTTTGAAAATCAGAATTGTTGGGGTGGTTTCCAGCGGTGCTCCTGCCTACGCTCTTTCATTTCAAGCCGGTAAAGCTGTCTCTACACCAACGGTGAACACGATGGCCGATGGGTTGTCCTGTCGAGTTCCGAATCCCGAGGCCGTCGATATCATTAACCACAATGTAGATCACGTCGTCACCATTCCGGATAGCGAAATCATGGAGGCTATGAGGATCTACTACAGCGCAACGCACAATGTAGCGGAGGGTGCTGCAGCAGCGCCCCTGGCCGCGCTACTGCAAGAACAGCAAATCGTCCGTAACAAACGCGTCGCTCTGATCCACTCCGGGTGCAATATCGATCGCGATCGGTTCGCATCGATATTGGCGGGTTGAGCGCCGGTCAGTCCGACGAAGCGTTGCTTTGCTAGCTTCGGCAATTTTCAGATCACCGGGTCGCGTACAACCATCTTTCCCGAAACCGATTGTTTGCTTATGATGCTCTGCTTGCCTGGCTTTCGCTCTCCGTCGCCCAGGCGGATCCGTGTGATGAGCCAGGCCGAGCGATCGATGTACTGGTCCCGGCAGTCCTAGGAAGCATTGGCTTTTTAGGGCCCGGTATGCGAGCAGATCAACCGTGCGTGCTCGAGAAACGAGAAAAATGAAAGCAGCATTGGTTTCGTTGATAGCGTTGCTGGCACTGACTGCGCGGGGCCAAGACCTGGCTGGCC
>DASZGG010000368.1:0-2462 GCA_035939025.1 Chthoniobacterales bacterium
CGACATATTTTCGCTCAATGACGACCGCTCGCATTCCCTTTTTGGCTAGGGTCCAGGCGATGTACTTGCCTGCTTCGCCGCTGCCCAGCACGACGACATCGTACTCTTCCGGAGTGGGTGTTTGCATAGCTATTTAGGAACAAAGAAAAGCGATTTCGGTCTTTTTTTGCGCCATACCTGTTGGAAAGCTATCCAAGTCAAGAAGTCAAGATTCAAGAATACGTAAGCGAAGGCTCCAGTCTTAGCCTCCTTCAGGAAGTTGGGATTTGAGGGCTCCTTGGGTTCTTGAGTTCTCGAATTCTTCCCTTGTCAGCAATCCCAGATGCAGCACGATCGAGAACGGAACCGCGATGATAAAGCGCTCAACTCGCCTTGGCCCAGGCGGGCCGTTCGCGCAATTGAAACAACATCTCTCCTGCTTTCGGAACCAATAGCACGCCCTCGTCTTCGCGATTTGCAAAGTCTTTCGGACGAATCTCGTCAGGATTGCGATAACCGAAATTTATCTTTTTGCAGGTCTCTGGCGGGATCCGCGTTGCGAGGGTAACACGAGCCCGCGGCTTTTCTATCCCGTTTTCGTAGGTCCCGATTCCGTGTACGTGCGTTGAATGCGCCAGGACGCCCCAAGGGTAATCCTTGAACCGGTCCCACTGTTTCAAAAAGTAATCGCGGCAATGGTAGCCGATCTTTTCGATCAGCTCGCCGTGAGTGACCGAGATCTCTGAGAGGTGCGGCGCGTAAATGATCAGTTCGCCCCCGTCGGCCAGGACAGGCTCTAGTTTATACATGCACTTGCCGGCGACCCATAGCTCGTCGTACATCTGCGGAGCACAGGATAAAATTGTGTGAAACGGTTTCTCCTTATAAGTAATATGCAATTGACGCGACAACTCGCTAGCTTCCGTCCAGGCGGCTTCAGGAGTCCCGGCGAAAATTCCGGCAAGGTGCCCCTGATCGACCACGAGACAGAAGCAGAGCTTACTCACCTTCACTAGAGCCGCCGCCCGATCGACCACTTGGCGCACGGGCGTCCACTTGTTCCCGATAATCATCGGATTCGTAATCACCGCGCCCAGCCAATGGAAAAAATTAAGAACCTCCGGTCCGGAGACCCCGGGGAACAAATACTTATTGCCGCCGGAAAAGCCTACCACTTCGTGTGGAAACACCGGCCCGACGATGATGACCTGGTCGTAATCGAACAATCGCCGGTTCACATCGACCTCAACCGGCATCGAGAAAAGACCATTTGAAAGTTCCGAGATCTCAGCTGCCGGAATGGTTCCGACGTCTTTCAAAGCGGCAGGATTATCCCATGCATGATTGAAAACGTTGACCCCAGCGTACTTCCCTGACCGCTCGTCGCGCGTGATTTGGAGCCGTTCGCAAATCGCCTGCTCGCTCATCGGAGGATGCGTTCCAAGGGCGATCAGCACGTCGAACGCCTTGGCCGCGACGCCAATTTGATCGTGCAAGGTTTTGAACAAAAGCCCGATCGGCGCCGTTCGGGTACCATCGGGTACAATTAGCAAGACTCTTTTGCCGCGATAATCTTTTGCCGGACAAACCTGCTCGATGAGTCCCAGGACATCGGCTGCGCTAACACTCGTGCCCGCTGGCGCGGTTCTCGAACTCGCGGTCTCGGTTATCATAGTGGGGGTCTTCCTGGCCCAACGTAGCACTCTTTCGATGCGGACTGTATACTTGGTTCTCAGAGTAGAATGGTGATACGGGCGTCCCTATGGTAAATAGGAGCTCAGCTATTCGCCTCGCCAGCGAGGGAGGAGAGGCAAAGGCTGGAGCCTTCGCTTACGCGCCTTGCGAGTCATCCGGCGGCGCTCCCAACGGTGCTATACCAGCCTCAGACTTGGGGCACTGGTGGTCAGACCGCAAGGCGAGGCGCCAGAATAGTGCATCTTATGCCGATATACAGCTCAGATAAAGCGTGAACGGGCGCGGGACATTTCGCCAATGGGTCGAAAGGAGGAGTAGTTTTCGCACTAAAGCTGAGATTCGATAGCGGCCTTGTCTATGACAGACCATACTTTCTCGATCCGTTCGTCTCGAAACTCATAGAATACGTTTTCGGTAAACGAGACTCTCTTCCCGTTTACATGGAGGCCAAACAGGATTCCTTTCGGCGTGCAGTCGAACCTCAGACGGCTCGCTACACGAGGTGGCTCGGAAATCAGCAGATGGATGTCAAAATAGAGGTCTGGAATCGCACGAAAATCTCCCTCCAGCATCTCGCGATAGCCTGATAACCCGATCCGCTCGCCGTTGTAATGAACTTCCTCATGAACAAACTGCCCCAGATTCGGCCAGTCCTGTTTGTTCAGGCAGGCAATGTAGTCTCGGTAGATGTCGGAGAGGTCGGCTTTCGTCATGGTAGTTGCACCCATGTTCTTTCAAGGTTCCTACCGCAAAGTAGGGCGACGCAGAAATTCTGCAATCGGGACCAA
>DASZGG010000369.1:0-4518 GCA_035939025.1 Chthoniobacterales bacterium
AGGCGCATTGATCGTGCAGGAAGTCAAGGCGCGTTCCGGAAACGAAGGTTACAACGTTGCCACCGGCGAATACGTCGACCTGGTCAAGGCAGGCGTCGTTGATCCCACGAAGGTGACTCGCTATGCGCTCCAGAACGCGGCTTCGATCTCCGGTCTGTTGCTGACCACCGAGGCGCTCGTGTGCGAGCTCCCTGAAAAGGAAAAAGCGGCTCCCGCCGGCGGCCCGGGTGGAATGGGCGGCATGGGTGGAATGGACTACTAAACTGATCCCTGAGTCTAACCTAATCTGAACAGACCCGTCCGGCATCCGTCGGGCGGGTCTTTCTTTTCAATCCAAATTCCGAAATTTGGAATCGTCCTCGTCCTCGTCGTCGTGCTCGTCCTCCACCGTTGACGGTGGGAGCACGAGGACGACTCCTCAAATTCGGGCAAAAATCACACGCTTTAAGAATCGACGATGATTCCGGTCAAGGATGTTCTTGTGGAGCGCGCCGCAAGAATCCGCACGGAACAGAAATGCAGACGGCAAGACCCTGTGCCCTTCTCCTCTAATCTGCGAAAATCTGTGGAATCTGCGGTTCCAACTTCGGAATTCCGGTTGAGATCGGTCGAGACCACGCTTCAATCCTTCGCAAAGGACGGGACGAAGAAGGTTCTTTACTCAATTTCGAAGCGATTGCCGGCATGACGAACGTCTATTGCTTCTGCCACGTAAATCGCTTCCTCCGCGACGTTTTCGATAGCGTAGGCGATACGTTCGGCGCTCTGTGAGATCGCGATGAGATTAATGATGCACCTGGATCGCATCATCTGCTCCTCGACAAGGCTGGTAAATTCGTCGTCCAGAGCACGAGCCTTTTCGGCCAACGATTCCATTTCGGAACGCACTTTCGCGGATCTCGCGCTATCAAAATTGGCGAACGCGTCAAGAGCCTCGGCCAAAGATTTTTCCAGGGCATCAAAAACTGGCTGCAACAGATTCGCCTCCGCCAGAGTTGGTTCCTCGAGCAATTTCCGCACTCGACGAGCTATCACCACCGTCTGATCTGAAATCCTTTCAAGGTGAGTTCCCAGTTTGATCGTCGCCAGCACCCGACGCAGATCGAACGTCATCGGCTGGAAACGTAGCAATATCGATGTACCCTCTTTGTCGACCGTCTTCTCAAGCAGGTCGACCTCTTCGTCGTCTGCGATAACTGCTGCACAATGATCGTCATCTCGATGCAGGAACCCGCTCTTCGCATTAGAAAGATTACGTCGAACCAGTGCGCCCATCAGTAAAATGTCTGCGGTAAGCCCCTCCAATGCGGCATCAAAACCCGGCAGCAAGTGTCGTCCTGAACCGTTAGCCATAATCTTCAGAGTGATCGTAAGCGCGGCTTCATACCTTGGCAATCTCCAAAGACGACCTCGTAAGTCAAGAAGTCAGGAGTGCAGGATGCAAATGTCCGTGCCGGGAATAGATACTGGCCTCGAATCGGCTGCTACCCGAGCCGAAACTTCATCGCACCGACGCCCATCAATCACGATCACAGACAGGAAGGCCATCGTCTCATTCTGCAACTCCTGAACTCCTGTAACTCCTGACTTCTTGGCCTGCTCGTCTGTTTAAGAGTTTTCTAACCGCAAAGAGCTCGTCGCTTCGGTCCGGCGGCGGCCGGATGCGATTTTTGCGCGTTAGATCCCAATCTCCCATCTTTTCCCGTGGTCAGGCTCGGTTTCTTTAATCCATTCGCGGAAATGGTGAATTTGGTCCCTTGTACCGACAACCAACAGCCAATCCGCAAATTCTAAAACTTGGAATGGGCCGGGGAACAGCATCCGATAGTCCCCCCGCGCCAGACCGACTATCTGAACGCCCGTATGCCTGGGGATCTCGAGTTCGGCCAAAGCGTTGCCCACGAGACGGCTTCCTTCTGGCACTTCAATAGATTCAAGTCGGATCTCATCCAACAGGTCGGCTTGTTCGGTTCGGTTCGGAGCGGAATTGAAAAATGCGCGAACATTTTGGATTTGGGTCGCGGTTCCAAGCACCAGAAGCACGTCTCCCGGGAATAGTTCGCTGTCTGGACCCGGACTCGGTAGCGGATAACCTTGTCGCTCGACGCCAACCACCGAACACCCGAATTGACTGCGCAGAGAGAGGTCGCCGAGACTTTTGCCGAACCATGCCTCTGAGTCAGGCACTCGGATCTCACTCAGACTAAGGTCCCATTCCTGATGGTCCTTCAACCAATCTTCGTGGCTTCTTTTCCGCCTTTCTTCCGGTGAAAGGATTGCTTCAGCGAGTTCGGATGCGATCCGATGTTGCACAGACTTCAGGCGTTGACCGAAGAAGAGAGCGTACACCGCTGCTGTTCCCAGGATCGCTCCGAAAAATGAGGCAGGAGCGCCAATCACCGGCGTCAGAAGCCAGATCCAGACGAAAAGCAAAAATCCAGCGATCAGCTCCAGGCAGAGCACAAGAACCGGACGCTGCGCACGGAACTCAGTTTCAAATGCAATCTCGACCAGTCCCTTTAGAAACTCGGCGAACCTGTGCCAAACACCGAGCAACGGTCCGGTAGCCGCGACTCCGATAATGGCCCAAAAAACGTGACCCCTCCAGCGACCGGCATTTGTCGAGAAGAGGCGGTTCCATTGAGAGAAGAGAAACGGAGCGACGACCAGAATCCCAGATGCGAAAGTCAGGCTGATCAATAGTGGCGGAAGGCTTTTCCTGGCTAGCCCAAAAGCGCGGCTGCGCCGTTGATGTTCGCCGACGGAGGCCAGGAATTCATGGTAAAGTTTTAGCAGATCATAGAAGAATTTCGGCTGACATTTTAGCCAAACATCGCTGATCCTGCCGGAATGCCGGATGAGTACAGGTGAAACCAGTGCGGTGAAGAGAGCGATCCCGACCGCGATGGGATAGTAGTCGGACGAAAGCATGCCGGCAGAGACGCCTAACTGAGCAATGATAAAGGCGAACTCGCCAACCGGCGTCACCATAAGCCCGGCTCGAAATGCATCCCGGTCAGAGGTCCCGGTGATCAATAGCGAGGCGCTCACAGCGAAGGTTCGTACGACGATCGCGATCAACCCGAGAGATAAAATCAGCACTCCGTTCTTCAAGAGTATAGCTGGGTCGAGCAGCATCCCGATCGAGACAAAAAAAACTGCGATGAAGACATCCCGCATTCCCTCCATCGCTCGTTCGACGATCGGACGTTGAGGCGTTTCGGCGATAATCGCCCCAAGCAAAAAGGCGCCCAGGGCGAGCGAATAACCGGTCTTTACCGCAATGACGGCGATCCCTAAAACCAACCCTGCGACTGTGATGGTGAGCAGATCGGTGCCGGCTTGGTTCAGGCGTTGCAAGACTCTCGGAAGCAGGAGTAGACCGACAACGACGACGACCGTGACGAAGACAAGTAAAACGCCAAGAATCTTGCCAATGTTCACGTCAGGGCCTCTGTGCAATTGTGCGACCGAGGAAATAAACGTCAGGACCACCACTGCGACCAGGTCCTCCAGGACCGTGATACTCATCGCCAGATTTCCGGCCCGCTGGTGGATCAATCCGGTCTCCGGTAAAATCTTTCCAATAATGGCTGAACTTGATGCGACCAACATCCCCGCCACAAAAAGGCTCTCTGATGAGCCCACCCCCAAGAACGGGCAAATCGAACGGACGACATTAAAGACCAGCGCGCCGCCGAGAGCAACCGCCAGGATGATACCGATCCCCATCCGCCGCAGCTTCGCGACGCTCAGATCGAGTCCGATGGAAAACATCAGGAATACCAGACCTAGCTGCGATAATGTCTCTATCCGGTTTTCATCGGCGACGATAGAGAAGGGAGGAGTGTGAGGGCCGACTAAGAGCCCGGCCAGCATGAAGCCGACAACACTCGAAAGCCCAATCTTCTGGCACAAAAAGCCAGCAATCCCGGCGCAGAACGTTACAACTGCCAAGTCTTGGACGAAATCCAGTTCACCCATGCATGGTTAAATTAGACGCGGATCCCGAAGTTGCCTTCGGTAAGTTCTGGATCTACCACCGCGTCGCGAACCTGCGGGGTGTTAGATCCGCCGTTGAAGGTGGAACGAATCGCGCAGGAGCGCGTACTGTAAGCGGTAACTCGTTGTAAATTTTCGCCCTGCCCGTTCCATCTCTTGTCCTTCTTTTGCGCCCTAAATCCGTGTCCGCAAAAACGGAGGAACCTCAGGACCTCCTCTTTTAATCGTCCTCGTCCTCGAACTCGTCCTCGTCCTCGATCTGTGACCGTCGCAGCTAAGGGCGGTGTGCAATATCAAAAAACCGCTATCGATAGAACCAACCGGCTCCGTCCCGCCACCCAAGAAGTCGAGTACGAGGACGAGGACGAGTTCGTGGACGATCAAAGAGGACCCGAAGACGTCGAGACATGCCACGCCCATGTCAGGTCTACCTCCTCTCCACGAAGACCGCGGTGGTTCTTGGGGGGATGGTAAAGGCGCCAGTCGCACGATCGTATTGACACTGAGTCACAATTG
>DASZGG010000370.1:0-3951 GCA_035939025.1 Chthoniobacterales bacterium
AGCTGCGATTGGGTATCCGGGGATTGAACATAAAGATTGATCGCCAGCAATCCCAGCCCAACGAGACCAGCTACTGCGACGACAACGATAAGCGTTGGCTGAACAAAACGTTTCACAATGCCTTCTAAAACGCCACCTGTACCGTTAGAGACTATTCGCCGGAGGGACAAGAACAAGCTCCGTATATTTTCGCGAACCCTCCCATTTCGTCCTCATCAAAATCTTTGTCAGCGAAAGCTCCAGCCTTTGCCCCAATGGCGCGCCCCCGGGTAAGCGAAGGCTCCAGCCTTTGCCCGATGTCTCGCGCCCCGCGTAAGCGAAGGCTCCAGCCTTTGCCCGTGGGGCGCGCCATGGGGCAAAGGCTGGAGCCTTCGCTTACGTACGGACGAGACAAAATAATGCTATCCTGATCCGCAATGGCCGTTCACGCACCCGGAGAATTGTTGGAAAAACTTTGGGATCCCGCCGCTGGGCGAAAAGTTTGGGATAGACTTGCTTCCGTCAATCAGACAGGTCTGCAGGATCTGACCTCGTCTCCCGATCGTGCCCGAGCGATTCTAGACTTTTTGACATTTTCGCCTATCTCTCTGGAGAAAATTTGCCGGCGACCCGAGCTCCTTGAATGGTTGAGTCACGCGGATGTTCAGAACCCGAAGGCTGCTTCTCAATCGAATTGGCGTAAAGACCGATCAGGCGAAGATCTGTTATTCCGCGATTTGCGGCTGTGGAAATCGCAGGAGATGTTGCGGATCGCCTTTCGGGAAATCTCCGGGCTTGCCGGGTTCGCCGAGACGACGCGAAATATAACGGCGGTTGCCGAACGCTGCGTTTCCGAGGTCTACTCCACCTGCTTCGAAAACTTGGCGAGAAGATGGGGTAGCCCAAAGACCGGATTCGGCGTTCTGGCAATGGGAAAATTTGGCGGAACAGAACTGAATTACAGTTCCGATATCGATGTCCTCTTTTTCTATGGTGAAGAGGGATATCTCAATGCGCGCTTTTCGTACCGCGAGTTTTTCACGCGCATGGCGGAGCAGATCATTCAGATCTTCTCAGCGACAGCGGAACCACTTTTCCGGATCGATGTGCGATTACGGCCTGAGGGCCGACAGGGACCTTTAGTTCGGTCGCTCGTCAGCATGGAAAATTATTATGCCGGATACGGAGAGACCTGGGAACGCATGGCTTTGATCAAGGCCAGGGGCGTCGCCGGGGATCGTGAGCTTCTCTACGAGTTCAACCAGCGATTGCAGCCATTTGTTTTTCCGAGAATAGTTTCGGTTGATCTCCTGGATGAGATCGCGGCGTTGAAAGCACGGATCGAAAGGGAGATTGTCGGACTTGAGGACCTGCATCGAAATGTGAAACTCGGATACGGAGGCATCCGGGAAATCGAGTTCATTTTGCAGACGTTACAACT
The DNA here is from genome assembly GCA_035939025.1 of Chthoniobacterales bacterium. Lineage (GTDB taxonomy): Bacteria > Verrucomicrobiota > Verrucomicrobiia > Chthoniobacterales > JAFAMB01 > JAFAMB01. The sequence goes on from DASZGG010000370.1 coordinate 1,421, forward strand.
GCTGCACGGGGCCAAAAACGCCTTCCTGCAAGAGCGGAACAGTCTCAAAACCTTGGCTGCACTGGAGCAATTGCAGATCCTTCCTCCCCACGAAGTGCGCTTGTTGAGAGATGCCTACATATTCCTGCGTGCGGTCGAACATCGGTTACAAATTCAGAACGAGCAGCAGACGCACACCCTTCCAGTGCATCGTGAAGCGTGGATCGGGATTGCCCGTACTCTCGGGTATGCCGAGGTCGATGCATTTGCCGAAGCGCTGCGCGCGCACACCTCTGCGGTGCGTTCAGTTTTCGATCGGCTTTTGAAAAGCAGTGAAGCGGGACGCCAGGAAGTGAAACGCGAGCTTTCGACGTTTGCCGATCCGCAAAACGCTACACGAGCCCTGATCGCGCTTCAGGAAGGTCCATCCAATGTCAACGTTTCACCTCGGACGCGCCGGTTATATGGAGAGCTTGAACCGGAACTATTGAGTTGGTGCGCTCGTATGGCTGACCCTGATGCGACCTTAAACCGTTTCGTTCGCTTTGTCGACGGCTATGGAATTCGCGGCTTGCTATTCGAGACCCTGCTCGCCAATCCAAAATTGTTGGAGCTTTTGGTTCGCCTCTTCGATGCGAGTGCGATTTTCAGTGATATCGTGATCCGGCGTCCGCAACTAATTGAAGAGGTCACGCGCGACGCGACCCTCGGATTGGCGCTCTCCAAACACCAGTTTCTGGAAGGCCTCGCAAGGAATGACGAAGAACTGTCGCCGCTGGAATGGGTAAGAGTTTATCGACGCGGCGAGGTCGTACGCATCCTCTTACGCGATATTCTCGGGATCGCTTCTCAGCAGGAATTGGAGCTCGAAATGACCCAGCTCGCCGAGGCGTGCCTTGAGTATTGTGCCTTGCAACTGGACAAACCAGAAAAAGTCACGGTACTCGCACTGGGGAAATTCGGCGGCCGGGAGCTACTCTATGGTGCGGATCTGGACGTGGTCTTTATTGGAAACGATGTTAACGCAGGTGGACAATTGATCCACGCGATGGGAGCTAAAATGGAGGAAGGTCGAGTGTTTCCGCTCGATGCCCGTTTGAGGCCGGAAGGTGCCAATGGCGTTCTGGTAATCCCTCTATCGGCGTATCGCGAATACTTTGACCACCGAGCGCAATTTTGGGAGGCCCAAGCGCTGACCAAGGCGCGCGCTTTGTGCGGACCTGAGGCGCAACCGCTGAACGCTGCTGTCGCCGAAATCTGGATCCGTTGGAGTGCCCGCGGCGATCTGAGAGAGCGAATCCATGAAATGTACCGGCGGATAGTCAAAGAGCGAGCGAAAGGGGACGATTTTTCACATTTTAAAACGGGAAGGGGAGGTCTGATTGGAATCGAGTTCCTCGTTCAATATCTCCAGATGAAACATCAAGTGGAGGAGACCAATACGCTCAGCGCAATCGGAAAACTGACCGACTTTCTCGGCTCCGCTGATCGCGAAATCCTGCGAGCCGCCTACTGTTTTCTTCGTCGCACCGAGTCAGTTCTGCGGCGTGTCTCAAACAGCTCGATTTCTCACCTCCCGTCCCATCAGGAAGAGCTTCGGCAGTTGGCTATTCGAATGGGTTATTCAGGTAAGGAAGATTTCTTGCACGAATACGCATCACATCGGGACCAGGCTGAAAAAATTATTCAGGAGCATTTGGGGTAGTGGCGTAACGGCGTATCGGCGTGGCGTGGGTAGGGTTGCGCTCCCGCGCGACCGGCGTCGCACGTCTGGAAACTTCGCTTTGTTGATGGCGCCGCCACAGCCCAGAACTCAAGCTCTCAAGAATGGTACGAATGCCAAATTCGGCGCGAGACTATTTGTTCTTCTCGAGTCCTCGACTGCTTGAGTTCTTGTTTTATCTCTTTCCGCGTTCTTTAGCGTGTTTCGTCGGGCTTTTTTTCCTTCCGCTTTGACAAACACGGGGCGCCTTCGATGCTAAGCTTATGAAATCGCCTGTGAAAGTCGCCGTGACCGGGGCGGCCGGTCAAATTGGGTATTCGCTACTGTTTCGCATTGCCTCGGGCTCGATGTTCGGCCCGGATCAACCGGTTGAATTGGAGCTAGTTGAAATCCCGTATGCCGTGAAAGCGCTTGAGGGAGTCGTCATGGAACTTGAAGATTGCGCGTTCCCGTTGGTCACAAAGCTCAGTCCGACTACCAATGTTGAGGAAGGCTTTCGAGGAGTGAATTGGGTATTGCTGGTCGGAAGCGTCCCGCGCAAGCAGGGGATGGAGCGTAAAGAGCTTCTGGGAATCAACGGCCAAATTTTCACGGGCCAGGGGCACGCAATTGAAAAGAATGCGGCTGCCGATGTTCGGATCCTGGTGGTCGGCAACCCTTGTAACACCAATTGTTTGATCGCGATGAACAACGCAAAAGGCATACCCGGCGATCGTTGGTTTGCCATGACTCGTCTCGACGAAAACCGCGGTAAATCGCAATTGGCCGCCAAGGCCGGAACTCACGTAACTGAGGTCACTAACCTCGCGATCTGGGGCAACCATTCCTC
>DASZGG010000371.1:0-5857 GCA_035939025.1 Chthoniobacterales bacterium
AATAAGGCAGCGCATTAAATCAGCGACGCTACGAAAGCGGAAGGCGATTGGCAAATAAAGTTTAAGGACCCAAGGACCAATGTCAGCTAAACATCAGCTTTTGAAAACGCTCTATGAAGCGTTTAACGTTCGTGATATCGAACTAGCTTTGTCAGGCATGCATCAGGATGTCGATTGGGCAAATGGGATGGAAGGAGGAAGTGTGCATGGCCGAAGCGGCGTACGCGACTATTGGACGCGCCAGTGGCAATTGATTGATCCTCGAGTTGATCCGCAGCGCTTTGAAGGCGATGCTGCCCAAGTCGTCGTCGAGGTTCACCAGGTGGTGCGTGACCTGCAAGGCAAGATCAAATCCGATCAAATGGTCCGCCACTTATTTCTTTTTGAGGAGGGACTCGTCAAAGTCTTCAAGATCCTGTAGCAACTCGGAGAGACAGGTCAAATATTGCCGTGGTAGGTTTTTTGAACATGCCACGCGGGATCGCACAGGAGCGCGTCCCTACCGCGTTCAATGTCGGGTCGCGCGATGTGACATCGGCCTCCCGGCCTACACCTCTCATCCCCTTTCGCGTCTTTTCGCGTGTTTAGCGGGCCCCCATTCCCAACGCTGCTAGACCAGCCTCAGACTTCGCGCACTAGCAAGCCGAGCGGTGCTTTCTCGCTCGACGAAAAGCGGTTGAATCGTGCGGGTCGACGAGGTGGCCCGGCTCGGATCTACCTGTGCGATCAAGCATTGGATACTTAGCCGCCCAAGCGCGGCAAAATCCTGTTTGATTGTCGACAGAGGCGGGCGGAAAAAGCCGGCTTCCGGAATGTCGTCGAAACCGACCAGCGAAATCTTCTGCGGGATGCGGATGGAGCTCTCTTCAAAAGCCCGGATTGCTCCTAGCGCCATTTGGTCGTTAGCGACGACGACTGCAGTGAACTTCCCCCAATGATTGGAGATAAGTTTCTTGGCTGCTGCAAAGCCGGACTCTGCGGTCCAATCGCCATCCACAACCGGTCCGGGAGGGAGACGGGCTGCCTTGAGTTCTTTTTGCCAACCTACGTAACGAAGTCTAGCTGCTCGCCATGGAACAGGCCCGCGAAGATGGGCGATTTTCTTGTGACCAAGCTGAAGCAGATGGCGGGTTGCCTCACGCGAGCCGAGTTCCTGATTGACAAAGACAGAGGGGCACTCGAATCCGAAATCGGAATCGACTGCCACCAGTGGCACGTTTCGACAGACATCCTGAAGATCGCGCAAGTCCACCTCCCACGGCAAATGGATGAGGATGCCACAAACCTGATGGGCGCAAAGTTCGTCCACTGCTCGGCGGATATATTGAGTGCTCTGTTCGACAATGCCGCTGAACATGAAGCTCAACCCGAGTTCCTTGGAAGCCTGCTCGCTGTTCACCATAATCTGGGAGGGACCGTAGAAACTGGTAGCAAAGGTGACTAGTCCGACGGTGGTGGAACGCTTGCTGGCGAGTTGCCGAGCGGTCATGTTAGGTCGGAAACCCACTTCCACGAGCACCCGTTGGACCCGGGCACGGGTTGCGGCTGCTACTTCGGGCATTCGATTGATAACCCGGGAGACGGTTTGATAAGAAACTCCGGTCAGAGCTGCGACATCATGGATGGTAACGTTCTTTTTTTTCGAAGAATGCCGCATGGGAAAGGTGAATAGACGTTCGGTTAGGAAAGTAAAGTCCGATCAAGATTTCCGCACTTTTTTCTTGCAAACGGGAGGGTGAAGGACTAACGCTTGTGAACGGTCACGGAACAGGTTCTTTTTTTTAAACTTTTGAAAATCAAGACTTGTTTTGTGACCGATCACGGTTTTCGCCGGTTCATTTGATTTCTAACCAAAGTCAGATGCGCACCCGGCGGGAACTACCAATGCAGCCCCCAGAATATGAAAATGGCCGCCTTTTATAGAACAACTGTTGCCCTGCTGGCATTTCCAGCGGTATTTACCCTAACCCAGCCTCAAGCTCTAGCTGATGACACCGCTAAGAAAAAGCTAGTTGTCGGTTTTTCTCAGGTTGGCGCAGAAAGTGGTTGGCGCACCGCCAACACCGAGTCAATCAAGTCTGAAGCGCAAAAGCGGGGAATCGATCTCCGTTTTTCCGATGCCCAGCAAAAGGAGGAAAATCAAATCAAGGCGATCCGATCCTTTATTGCTGAAGGTGTGGATGTGATCGCATTTTCGCCCGTCGTCGAAACCGGTTTCGAGCCGGTCTTACAAGAAGCGAAAAAGGCCGGAATTCCGGTCGTCTTGTCTGATCGCGCAGTCAAAGTTTCCGACCCGAGCCTGTACGTTACTTTCCTGGGCTCCGACTTCGTGGAAGAAGGTCGGCGTGCAGCCGAAGCGGTGGCGAAACTGACGGGAGGTAAAGCCAACATTGCCGAGTTAGTCGGTACCGTCGGTTCTGCGCCGGCGATTGATCGGAAGAAAGGATTCGAGGAAGTTTTGACCAAGTATCCCGACATGAAAATCATCATGTCTCAGAGTGGCGACTTCACCCGGGCGAAAGGCAAAGAGGTGATGGAGGCCTTTTTGAAGGCACCGAATGCCAAAGACATTAACGTGCTGTTTGCTCACAATGACGACATGGCCTTAGGAGCCATTCAGGCCATGGAAGAAGCTGGTATTAAGCCCGGTCAGGACATTAAAATCGTCTCAATCGACGGCGTCCGGGGAGCCTTCGAAGCGATGAAGGATGGTAAGCTAAATGTCACGGTCGAGTGTAATCCGCTCCTGGGACCTCAGCTTTTTGACCTGATCGAAAAAGTGGCGAATAAAGAGGAAATCCCGAAGCGCGTCGTCAGCCAAGAGGGTGTCTACGAGCAATCGCAGGCCGCCGCAGAACTACCAAAAAGACAATACTAATTTCTTTCTTGCCTTCGCTTTTCCTAAAACGGGCGCTCTTACAAACGGAGGAGCGCCCGAATTCTTTGCAAGGTTCCGCGCTCTAACCCGCAAAAATCAGACGCTTTCAAAATCGACGAGCTCATTGCGAGTTAGGCAGAATTCTGCTGCCACAGCCAGCCGGGTTATTTGTACTGTTGGGCGATTGCCTGCATGGCTCGGCCTTCGTTCAAGAATGTGGTTAACGCGGCCGCGACGCGCGGATCATTCTGATAAGGTTTGAGGGCGGTATCGAAGGCGTCGCTTTCACTAGTCAGAACTCTTCCAAGCTCGCTCATCCGCTGGCTTGATTCGACCATTGATTGCCTTTCCAGCGCGGTAATAGTACCTGCGGTTTTGGCCTTGAGGAAGGCGGGCATGACATTTTTGAACGTTTCCGCCACGGCGTGATAAACGATCGCGTAGGTCTCGATCCGCGTCGCTCCTTCGTCGGCGTTGTGCGAAGCTTGAATATCGCTGACGAGAGTCGCAGTAGCCCCGCCAAGGGTCTTGGTAACTGCTGAATAGCTTTGCAGCAATTGGTCTAAATCGTCCGCGGCGTACGAAACCACCGGGAGGAGGAGAATAAAACCGAACAGGAAAGCGAGATAACGCATCTTTGGCAAATCGGCGTTAAATCACATCTCTTTAGCCTGCATCGCCACAAATCCTTGGAGATTTGTGGAAGACAGCAACGAGAATGGATGGGGCAGCGAGGTTAGGACAGAAATCTGCAAAGGCGCATAAGAAGATGCTACCAGCCGCCGCTGGTCATTTGCTCCACTCTGCAGCCGTCTCCGGAACCCAAGCCGGTAATCATCGGCATCGCCGCGCCGGAAGGGCGACTCACACCCGCTTTCAACCCCGGCAACGATGCCGACAACGGAACGCGCACGACCGGGTCCGGTGAACTAAAGTTCGAGGAAAACTTTTGGATCCACTTTGAACCGGGCACCGAGGCTCTTTGCATGTTCTACCGTGATTGCACGCTCACCCTTTAGAATCCGTGCGGCCACCGAGTGGTCGACGCCGAGGATTTTACCAAGTTCACGCGTAGAAATGTCGTTTTCCCGGATTAGGTAATTGAGGACTTCCAGTGGAGGTGAAGCTTTATCAGGTTTCGCTGAACGGTTTTCGTACTCGTTCAACAGATCACCGAGTAGTTCGAGATAATCGAGTTGCGCATCGTTCTGTGCGCGGATAGAGATCCAGTCGGCGACTTCGGTGGCGTTCTCCAGTTCGATTTGATCATGAATTTTGCGCGGCGGGTAAAGGCGCACCAAGTCCTCATAAGTCTCGGGAGCTTCGGCCGGCAGACTAAGATGCGTGGTCGTCATGGGTCGTTTTTCCATTCTTCCTTGCTGTACTCAGCATGAGTCATAAACTTTCGGATGTAAACAATACCGCGGTTGTAATGAATCGCAGTGATCAGGCGGAATGCGCCGCCGCCGATATTGAACACAACAACCCGGAATCCGTTCGGAAGAGTTATCTGATCGGCGGATCCGAAAGTGTGTTTAACGTCCGCAAATGTCTTCCAAGAGGCATTGCGGATAGCGGTACGCCATAGGCGTAGCGATGAGGCGGCTCGTGAATGTTGTTTTGCATATTCACGAAGCCGGGATTCCTTGATTATACGTTGCATAATTTCGGGTCGAGATAGAGTTCGGGTTCATTGTCTGTCCTCCATTTAGTGATTTAGTTCGTCGTTGCTGACGTCGCCAATATGACGACGCGTCGCTTATTTGGCAACGAATAAATTCGATGGTAAACCCGCACGCACCAGACGCCCGCACACGCGTCTTGATTGGCGCCTGCGGGATGACCTTACGCCAGAGGCCGGGCGTGGCCGGTGTGACGTCGGCGATCGCGACCATGTTCCGGCGACGCTTCCAAGAAATCTACAGACTCTGTAGAAAGCACTTCCGGCGGTACTTTCCACGCTGACCGATGCTCGGTCTCAAATGCAAAGAGCTTTTGCTTTTGAGACAGGACGGGTCGCCGGGCATTGCCGCAACAAAAGTCACGTTAAGAAACTCCTGAAAATCTCCCGAATTACCTTTGGTTTAAAAACGATTCCGAGCGCCGGATCTTCGCCGGTTTCTACGGCGGGAAAACGGCCCGTGTAGATGCCTACTAATCGATATCGGCGGCTGCCGAAATATTCTTGACGTACAATAACCGGTGAACCAGACATTCCTCCTCGCGTCGTTACATCGATGATCACGATCGGACGACCCCGAAAATCCAAATGCGGCTCAGATGCGATATTTGCAGTCTTATAGATTGGAAGCACATGGGCGGGAATTGTAAGATTGTCGACTAGTCCGAGCGGAAATCCTATCACGAAACAGGTCTGCGTGACCCGAAGGTCGATGGATGCTTGATTTTGCACCTCATCGAAAAAAAACTCGTTCCACGCGAAGTGCAAGTCACTCGGCGGTGTAAACGGAATAACAGCGACATCAATTGTTGGGTCGGTTGGATGTTCGTAAAATAACCGTGGGCAATGATCCAAATCATTGGGATCGTTCGGCGGCCCATATAATTGCAAACTCGCTTGAAGATTAAATCCGTTGAGATCGATCTCATTGGGAATTCCGCCCGTGTCGCTTATGAGCTTTTTGGTTTTGGGATGGCGGCCAGTGAGATTGTGTCGTGCGGTAATGAGAAAGGATTGGCCACGCACTTCTCGAATAAATCCGGTCGCAGTGCCGAGACATTGACGGTCGGAAATCGCTGAATCAGGAACCTTGAAATACATCGTGAGATGTACGGTCGCATGAGAGAGTGGATCGAGCGCCGCGATGGGATTTATCGGGTCCGGCATGAGGTCCAATTAAAACCAAACCGTTCCGTATAAGTCACACGTCTTGTTCGCGGTGCAGTTCGGAATCGCGATCACGTTCCGGGTAGTATCATGATGGCGGACACATCGCCAAACGCGCCAGAATCGCAGCC
>DASZGG010000372.1:0-6230 GCA_035939025.1 Chthoniobacterales bacterium
GGTGAGCGTCAAAGGACAAATATCGGCGGCGCTCGTGGTCCAGATTTCTTTCAAACCGAGTGGCCCGACAATGCAGGGATTAGCCGTTAAAACGACACTATCATCCCAAATAAATCCCGCCTGCCAGACCGGCATATAGGCCAGTATAACGGCTAGCATCAGCATCAGCCCCCAAAGCCAATCGTGACGGAACCAGGATGGCGCCCGTTGAACGCCCACGTTTGTTGTAGTGACATTCTTAAGGACCCCGCCGCTCGCAACCTGCTTCTTCTTGGATCGTTTTGCCATAGGGGTTCGTAGGCGATCACAATGACGCTAAATATACGGTGAAACAAGACCGCAAATTATTGCGCGATTGTAACATGAACACTGAAAGTCGTCAGCTATCATCTCCAGGATGATTCCTTCTCGTCTTCTTTCATTCACATATTTCGCTGTACTCTGCGCTCAGACCTCTCTCTCCGTTTGCCGCGCAGATGATCTTAATATCGAGATGCTGAGGAAATCAGCGGATCAGGGTGATGCTGAAGCGCAAATCTCACTTGCAGGCGCTTATTTCAAGGGGCAAGGCGTGCCGCAGGATAATCAACGGGCTGCAGCATGGCTTCGCCAAGCGGCGGAACAGGGAAACCCTAAGGCTCAATATAATCTTGGCCTATTTTATAAACGCGGCCTCGGTTTGCGGCAAGATGTGGCCGAAGCCGTGAAATGGTATCGCAAATCTGCCGAACAGGACTTTGCTGAGGCCGACCTACAACTCGGGCAGCTCTATTATAGTGGAGACGTTGGAATAGATAAAAACTATCCGGAAGCCGCAAAGTGGCTCACCAAAGCTGCCGAACATGGAAAGCTCTGGGCGCAAAACACGCTTGGCGTGATGTATGAGGAAGGCTACGGAGTCGACAAGGATCCAAAACAGGCATTTAACTGGTTTCAGAGGGCCGCGGAACGAGGCGACGCAAAAGCACAGAGCAATCTCGGTCGTTTGTACGCTGAGGGAATCGGCGTTGAAAAAGATTTGGTAAAAGCCTATCAGTGGCTGACCATCGCGGCGCAGCAGGGCGAAATTACCGCACCAAAAATGCTGGTTGGGGTAGTGCCGGTCTTGACTCCCGACCAGATCGCGGAAGGTAAGCGCCTGGCACCGGAGTGGAGGGTGAGAGGTGAGAGGTAAGAGGTGAGAGGTGAGAGGTGAGAGGTGAGAGGTGGTCCTTCAGATCCTATCTTTGTGGCTTTTCTCCGCCGACACCGCGTCCTTTGTGGTTGTGGCTTGAGAGAGAGGCAAAGGCTGGAGCCTTCGCTTACACGCCACCGCGTTGTGGTCTTCTGTGTAAATTCTTTCAGGATGCGAAGCCGAAGCGACGGCGTAAAACTGCGATGGATGCCAACCCGGCTCCGATCAGTCCGAGGATGTTCGGTTCTGGAATCGGGTTCGCTGTAAGAGAGAGATTATTAAACTCTACGTTATCCACAGGGGACACCGTATTGGGATTCAGAAATCCATCTGCGCCCGCGAAAAACTCGATACCTAGCTTTCCACTCGGAATAGAAATTCCATTCGTATATTGAAGAGTAACATCTTCTGCCAGGAAGCCCGGAGTGGCAGTTACAACCGTTGAAGCATTTGGTGCGAGGATCGTTGGCCGCATTCAAAAGAGAAGCCGCTTGTGAGGAGAGCGGGAAAATCGAGGCCGCATCTGCTGTTGCCAGAAGAATAAAGGTCCAAAAATGGTTTATTACTTTCATAGGCGGATACATTTGTAATTGGGCGCGATTATCATTGTAACTTTTATTCAGTTACATTTCTGTTGCACTACTCCGCCCTGGTTTTATGACGTATCCTGCATCTGGGAGAAAAGCCCTAGGCTCGACGATTTGATTGGCCGATGCCGTTGCGACTGGTAGGGACGCGCTCCGGCGCCGCACGTTAAGTTGGTAGGGACGCGCTCCTGCGCGATCCGACATCGCACGTCCGAGAAAGGCTAACACCTCGTTAGGCCAATGGGAAAAGAGCCTGAGCTCCGATAGCGCAAGAGCGCGTTCGCAGAAGCAGCAAGAAGAAGCCTTGAGACGTGCAGCGCCTTACAGGGAGCGCATCCCTACCGGCGCCATCGGTCACTTTTGCTCGGCCGCTTGTTGGCCGGCGGCAATTTGGTATTTGAGAAAGAATTGTTGCCCTAGCTGGGTCTTCAATCGCTGGTCGAAGAGCGGCCGAACTTGCTCCCAGCGTTGCCGATACTGTGGGTCGTTCGGATCCTGGTCTGCGCCGCCGACCTCATCCAAAAAACCCTGCTGAAGCTCATCGATGACCTGTTGTTGGTCGGGAGTGATTTTCAAGTAACCCGGATCAACAGTTTGGAAGACGAGAGGGAGCGGTGCTGTGGACTTCGGTTTGGGTTCAGGGATCGGAGTGGGTGCGGCCGTCGCTAGAGCTGGATCAATGGTTGTTACCCCACTAAAGTCCCACGAGGATTCGCCGCGCCCTGCAGTTTCGCGAGCTCGTCGGCTCATCGACTCGCCGGCACGTTCAGAGCTAGATTCGTTTCCGGCTTCGTTGGTGATGCTCGCGTTGGAGGAAAGCGGGTCGGAGTTTGACGCTGGATGCGAATCCTTTGAAAGATCAGGACCATTTCGTGTCAGCAGGTAGGACATAGCTCCGAGAAAAACCAAGCCAATTAACACCGAAAATCGGACAAACCATTTCGTTCTCATGATCAACACCTGCAACATCTACTAGTGATGGGTTTGAGGCAAGATTACGTGGGCTTTGTTTTCAGATCCTAACGGAAAGGCCGCGAGCCTTTGGAGAGGTAGGCCCGTCACTATTCTGGGGCCGGATAATAGCGAAACAGCTTGAGCTCAGACCGGTTGAAGGATGGCTCAAAAAGAATAGTGCGGATGTTGCCATCCGCACTAAACGCTTTTCTAGATTGCCGCTAAGTCAAACTACCTGCTTAAGGAAAGATAGGTTGACCGTCACCGGTACGAGCGACATTCATTGAGCCGATGAGAACGCCAGCGCCAAAATCCGCAGCATCGGTGGTCGTAAGCTGAGTCGCGACCGAATTTGCGGTTGTCAGTGCAACCCCTGCGAGGGTCGTTAGAGTATTAAAATGCTCGTATCCCCACAAGCTGTAAGCGCCATTTTGCACATTAGGAGTCGTGGCGGCGACGCCGTTATAGTTTATGTTATTGGCGCCTCCGTTCACGCTCTGAGAGTCACTGGTCGAAAGATAAGCTACGAGCCATCCAGGACCAGCTCCGCCCACCCCAGCGTTATTGCTGCCGGTTAGGCTCAAGGCGCTAGCGACCAACCCACCGCTAGAGTACCCGGTTGCGCCGTTAACGGGATTAATTGATCCAACGGCAGTTCCACTGGCGGTAACGGTGTTTTGAAAAGGAAAGCTGTTGATCCCGAAGCCGGTTTCGGCAAACGTGACATAGCGACTCCCGGAGAGGTTGTCGCGTCCTACTACAAATACGTTGGTCGTACTGGCAGGATTGCCGTTGAAATTCGACTCAAGGGCAAACCCTTGTGACAGCAATGTTTGGCCAAGCGAGGCAGTGACGTTCGCAATATCAGCTGGAGCGCCAACGTTTTTCACCCAGGTGAAAACCACCACACCGACCTGGTTATCCGCGCTCAGGTGTGAAGTGTTCAATCCGGTAACTTCACTGGCGAAGTTATCCGCTAAGGCAACGTCGGCGGGATTGCCCGGCGCCGCTTCAAACACTGCCGTACCAGAGGGAATAGATGTCCCACCGGTAAAGGTGCCGCCGGCAACCGGCGTGCCAGCTGTCGCTTTAACAGTGCCCGTGACAGGGTTGTAGGTTGCGTCGTTAAGGAAGCTGGTGATATCGGACCCAGTGGTAAGAGCCTGCAGTCCGGCCACGGAACCGGACCATGAGGTCTTTACAATAATTGTTTGAGCCGCGTTATAGATAATCGCGTTGCTGGAGTTTTTGATTGTAGCGGTATTAGTCGCATTTTGATTGAAGGCGAATGTAGCAGTAGCACCGCCGAGGACTTTAATAATTGCCTGGGTGGTCTCGGCGCGGAAAGCCGTCGAGCCGGTGAAGCGAATAATGGTTGCGGCGCTCGCCATGTTGGATAGCGCGATGGCGAATAAGCTCGCCAAGATAAGGGCCTTGCTTGTCTTCATTGTGTCGAGGTGACGTGGGTGTTGTTAGGAGAAGAAGTTGTTGAGCGGACGTCCGGCGATTAAAGCCGGACGCACCACTTATAGAAGGGTTAACCGATCAGGCAACGACTGACCGACGGCGGCGCAGGACCACCATGCCGACCAGACTCAGAAAACCGACTCCCATGAGCCCGATTGAGCTGGGTTCGGGCACCGGAGCCGCGACAAACTCGAGAGTTCCGGTCTGAAACAACTCGAATTTACCGAGAAACTTCGCTGGACCGCTGCCAGGGTCGAGTTCATAGAAATCGGAAATCGCGGCAAGACCAGTGCCAATGTTATTCACGGCATTGTCGGGGCTAATGTGATATGTCCGCCAGAATGTTCCCGGCCCACCGAAAAGTTCTTCGCCGGTATAACTACCATTGCCCGAAGCGTTTGGATAGGCGGTTGACTGTCTACTATTCGCAGTGGAGGCTGCCCCGTTCAGGAATGACAATGTGGAACCCATTAGCGTTTCTGCTTGTTGGTTAAAGGCGCCAATCACGCGGTTTAAGGGCGTTGCCAGAGTGCCCGGCGTAGTCTCTGGGTCCGTGAGCCAGTTGGTGAGTGCGGGAGAATGACCGTCGGGAGTAGCCGTCGTGATGTCGGTGGCGAACGCACCGAAAGTCAGGTCCGATCGGGAGAACCAAGTCGCGCCATAGATCTGGGCCAGATCAAGTGGGGACAACTGGGTTATCGTCGTAACTGAACCTGGCGCTGCGTTGTAAAATTGACTTACGTTACCGAGGTCAACTTCAAGGTTGGTGGCGGCACCTGAGCCACCGCTTGCTGCGAACCCGAGAACAACATCGGGAAACACAGCAGTGACCGCCGCCTCTGCGCTCGTCGCAATCAGCGCTACGCTGGCCAATGCCAGTAGCGTCGTCGTTAGGAGTTTTTTCATTTTCGAAGGATCTTTGGTTTAATTCTGGGAAGCAGCTCACCGGACAGCGGCAATCCCTGCCCCCGCCCGCATGCGCTGATTCAAGTGCAGCCTGCAGGCTCGGGCCTCGGTCAGCAACGACTTTAGAGTTACAATAATGTCGCAATTTTAAGTCTCACAATGGCAAGAGATTATGACGGACGCCGTGTGTGGGCAGGAGAAAGAGGGGAACTCGATCGTAAGCGAAGGCTCCAGCCTTTGCCTCGTGACCACTGGCCGTCCCCGCCCCTGTACAAAGGGCAAAGGCTGGAGCCTTCGCTAACGTCGCTTGAACGTTTGAGCGGCGGGCTGCGTCCAACTCTGGCAAACAGAGTATGAGCATGTTGCGCCTTTTGGTGGTCGTTCTCTCCGCAGCGGGTATCTACTGCTCGGTCCTCGGGCAAGAGTCTTTACCCGCAACTTCTTCGATCGCGGAAGTTACAGTTTATCCTGATCGCGCGCGCGTGACACGAACGGCGATGGCGAGTCTGCCGATCGGAACGTCGGTTCTGGAGTTTCCGGGACTGCCGGCGGCTCTCGACGAGAGTTCCATCGAAGTCAGCGCTAAAGCGGATGCGCCTCTCACGATCGAGGGAATCGATGTTCGCCAGGAATTCCTTGCTTCCAGCGCGAGCCCTAAAGCCCAGGACCTCGAGCGACAATTGCAGGAGCTGCAGGATCAGGAGAAATCGCTTCAGGGGCAGAAAGATGTGTGCGAGGAAAAACAAGAATTTTTTCGGAACCTGAGTGCCGGCTTGGGCAAAGTGGACAAAGAGCCCATAAACCTCGACGACATTCGCAAGCTCTACACTTTTTATAGTGATGAAATTTCGAACTTGTCGGGAAACATTCTCTCTATCGAACGCAGCGAAACGAAACTCGCCCCCGAAATAGATCGAGTGAAACGTGAACTCGATGCATTACGAAACGCTGCGCAAAAATCGCAACGGACTCTGCTGGTGAGTGTAAAAACGGGAGCTGCAACCAAGGGCGAATTCACGTTACGTTACGTGATCGGAAACGCTTCCTGGATTTCGAGTTACAATGCGCGGATTGATTCGGGAACCGGCAAGGTGGAGCTCCTCTATAATGCTTTGGTGCGCCAGAAGACCGGCGAAGACTGG
>DASZGG010000373.1:0-9173 GCA_035939025.1 Chthoniobacterales bacterium
TCACGCGACACGGCCCTTAACTTAAGTGCAGAAAGTAAATAAATCATGAAACCTTTCGACGTAACCGAACTTGAAGAACGAATTAAAGCAACAGGGAAATCCCTCGCTGAGCTTAAAACAGAAAACTTCACCGAAGAGTTCCTCAAAATCATCCATCGCCCGGGCTGGACATCGGTGGCTGAATCTCTCTTTGTGCGTCATATGCTCAGCTCTATCGAGCAGCATGCCAAGGCGCTCAATCAGCTTCAGGAGGGTCTTTTGGAAGCGAGCCGAGCGGTGGGAGATCATACCGGCACTCGCCCGTCCGTTCCTGCTAAGCCCGTAGGCGCGCACTTTTAAAATCATTGGTCGACTCTCACAAGGAGAAGTTTTTTTGGATCAAGACACGAACCGTGGTGGGGCAGCACTCTACCTTTTCGGGAACTCCTATGGCCGAGATCAATATCGTTTTGACGTTCGATGATGGGCCGCACCCGAGCCGCACGGAACACGTCTTGGCTACACTTGATGGCAACGCCCAGGCGAAGCTCGATACGGCAATGCCGTTTTCCTCGACGAGCACACCATTCTTATCGACAAGGACTGCGCCGATAGCCGCCTTCTCACGCGCTTGCGAACCCTGACTCTCTCAAGTTCTTAGATTATGAGCTGAGCTTCAGGACGACAAATCGGGCAGCCAAACTTCGTTCGAGGCCCGATTCGAGCCTCAAGAATAGGGCGCACTTCAAGAGTTCTATACGGGCGAACGTTCCACCTTCTTAAGCGTGGGCAGACGATCGATCGCTTTCCCCGCCTTCTGCTGTGCCATCCACAGGTCGTATAGACCTTGAAGATTGAGCCAGAATTCTGCGCTCGTGCCGAAGAAGTGTGAAAGCCGCAGAGCGGTATCGCCAGTGATCCCGCGCCTGCCGTTCAAAATATGTGTGATGCGATTGGTTGGCACGTTAAGCTTGCGCGCGAGCTCGGCCGCACTCATGTCGAGCGCCTCCAGCTCTTCTTTCAGGTGTTCGCCGGGGTGTATCGGTGTCACTGCCATAATAGGTTCCTTTAGTGGTAGTCTACGATCTCTACATTTATAGGTCCGGGCGATCCAGCCGGCCATTCAAAGCAGATCCGCCATTTGTCATTGATGCGGATCCTGGATTGGCCCTTGCGGTCGCCTTTCAGGTTTTCAAAGCGATTGCCGGGTAAGGCCGCAAGATCGCCAATCGTCGTTGCCGCCTCTAGACGGTCAAGCGGTCAAGCTTCAGACGAGCGGTCCGCTCGATGCTGGAAAAAGCCTTGATCCTTTCGCCTGCCGCGAATTGCTCGGTCCGCTTGCCCCGATGGCTGGCGATCATTTTGAATCATGCTGAGAATTATGCTTTACGTCAATGGTAACGATATTCCACCGTGGGGCTCAGATTTCGGCTCGATTGACCTTCTATCGCGCCTCCTTGCAGCAGCCTTTTAACGTTCCTGACGCGCCGATGCTCTGCGGCTGATAGCTTCGCTGGGTCTTCGCGCCGGATTGAGCGAGGCGAGCTTACCAATTCACCGCTTAGCGATCAAATCCATTAGCACGGCTACTCAGGCTGGAACCTGAATGTAAAAGAATTGGCCCAAAATTGTCCCGAAAAATTGGATATCGCAGGGCTAGAGCTAACAATTGATCCCGGAACAACGAATCGCTCTTAATCCTCGAGAATAATCTATGCAACTAGCTTAGCAATAGAAGGTTATGAAATTGGCATCCTGAGTCCGGTCAGCCCGGAAGAGTTGGTTGCGGGGGTAGGATTTGAACCTACGACCTTCAGGTTATGAGCCTGACGAGCTACCAGACTGCTCCACCCCGCGTTTTGATTGGGAAAAACAACTTGCCTCGGTTTCGCAAACTCGCAACTCGATTTATGAACTTTCTGCGCGGCTCCGGACTCGCGAAGAGTGCGCAGATCATTTTTCGTCGCGCCACGCGAAAGGGGCCGGCGCTTAATTCACAAGTCCTGGGCTCGCGGGAGCATGACGAGATCGCGGATCGTCACATTTTGCGGACGAGTCAGCATGAAGATGATGGCTTCTGCCACATCCTCGGAGCGAAGTCCCGCTCCTTGGGCGACCTTTCGATCGATTTCGGCCGGATCGGTAATTCCCCAGAGTTCGTTCAGAACCATCCCGGGGGCAACGGCTCCGACGCGCACACCGGTCGTCAACAGTTGGCGACGGAGACCATGAACGAACGATTGGATCGCGTGTTTGGAGGCACTATAGATCGGTTCCCAATGGATGGCTTGATGACCTGATATGGAACTGGTGATCAGGATGTCACCGCTCTTTTGAATCAGTAGATGAGGTAACGCAGCGTGCACCAAACGGAACACGCCCGTAACGTTGGTGCTGATCAATTGATCCCAGGCATCGGGCTCGCCGTCGATGACGTCGCCCGAAATGTAGATTCCCGCGTTAGGCAGGATTATGTCGATTCGGCCGAACTTGCCGATCGCACGCTCTACGATCGTGTGGATGTCTTTCGGACTGGTCATGTCCGCCGCCACAACCAGTGATTCCGAATTGAGGTCCTCCGCGAGCGCGGTGAGCCGATCTGCGGAACGGGCGGTTAAGACCTGTCTGACGCCATGAGCCGCGAGCTCGTAAGCGACGGCGCGTCCGATGCCGGAGCTTGCGCCTGTCACGATAGCGATTTTGCCGTTGAGCGATTGGACCATAAGGCGATCACTGTTGGTAGACGATTGCAGACGGCAATCCAAGTCTAAAGCGTTCAGCGTTCAGCGTTCGGGGCAAAGACCGGAGACTTCGCTTACACTGCCGCTATTAGGGCAAAGACTGGAGACTTCGCTTACTCCCGCGATTCGGAGCAAAGACTGGAGACTTCGCTTACTTTCAGCCATGTCCCTTACGATTTTGTCGATTCAATCCAGCGTTGCGTATGGGCACGTTGGGAATAGCGCAGCAGTCTTTCCGCTGCAGCGGATCGGCGTGGAAGTCTGGCCCGTCAACACGGTGCATTTTTCGAATCATACCGGATACGGATCCTGGCGGGGAATGATTCTGCCCGTCGACGGAGTAGCCGAGGTAATCCTGGGGATCGAGGAGCGCGGGGTCCTACACGAGTGCAACGGAGTATTGAGCGGATACATGGGTGATGCCTCGCTTGGGGAAGTTGTCCTTGACGCCTTTAAACGGGTAAAGAGGGCCAACCCAAACGCGGTATACTGCTGCGACCCTGTTATGGGCGATGTTGGCCGAGGGTTTTTCGCGCGCCCTGGGATCCCGGAACTTATGCGCGACAGCGCGGTGCCCACAGCGACGATCATAACGCCGAATCAGTTTGAGCTGGAATATCTGGCCAATCGCTCTGTAACAAATCTCGAATCAGCGCTCGCGGCGGTCGATCTTGTCATGGCCATGGGACCGAGAGTTATACTCGTGACAAGTCTCCGACGCGCTGATGCTCGTAGCGATCGGATCGAGATGTTGGCTGTTCAGGAAAACCGAGCGCTCGTAGTCGAAACGCCACTCTTGCCGTTAGCTGTCAACGGTGCAGGAGATATGACTGCAGCCCTGTTCTTTGCGCATTGGCTTAAATCCGGATCTATCCAGGATGCTCTGGAAGTGACTGCGGCTGCCGTTTTCACAGTGCTCGAGGCGACGGTAAAATCGAGCGCGCGGGAAATTCAGTTAATCGCGGCGCAGGAGGGAATAGCAAATCCGGAGCGCCGTTTTCCGGCCGTGCAGGTTCGGTAGCCGTGCTGGAGGAGAAGCTGCTTGCAGCTCCCCGGGCGTTGCCAGCAACGCCCCTCAGCGTTGTCAACAACGCCCATCTGTTCCCGGGCTTTTGTAAACAATGCAAGCTGGAAACCCGCCGGCAAACCGGCTATAATATTTATTGACTATTCGGTCATTATAGTTACCATAGGGTCAAATCCGGTTTTTTAAGGTTAAATGACCGCTCCAGCGACTTCATTTCGACATCGTCAGCGCCAGATGCGCGAGGAGGCGATCCTGGAGGCGGCTCATCGGTTGCTTGCGGAGAAGGGCTTCCAGGGCATGACGATGGATGAGCTGGCAGCCCGAGTGGGGATTGCAAAAGGCAGTCTATACCAACATTTCAGATCGAAGGAAGAACTGCTTGGTGTCGCGCTCGTCTCGTTCATGGATCGCATCTCTGAATACGTCGATAGCCTTTCGCCCGCGCAGCCGGCGATCGAGCGCTTGAAGCAGACCTATCGGAGAGCGCTGCACCTGCGATTCCAGGAAGGATTTCCGGACATCTTCAATGCCAAATCCCTTATTAAAGAGTCGCTGAACCAGCAACCGGTGTATGCGGCCGCTGCCAATCGGCTTGTCAAAGCCTTAGCCGGGTTAGTCGATGCGGCGAAGAAACAAGGAGATGTCATGCAAGATATCCCAACAGAAGTCCTCGTTTACGCGGCGATCGGACGAATGCGCGATCCGGAACTCGATCCCTTGATCGCAGATGGCCGCATTCAGCCCGAGGCACTTGTGGAGATGCTGGTTCAAATGTTCCTCGGAGGTGTAGTCACGGACTGGCAACGGTCAAAGATGCGTCGTCTGCCGGCGCAAAGGGTCTCTACTGCGCCTTAAAGCGCACGATGATCTGACCGTTCTCAACACGAATCGACTCGAGACGCGAAAGGAAAGCGTCACCTTCCGGCAAACGCGCGCGTATTCCCTGTTCCAAAGTTTGCTGAACCGTATCTCGATATCCTTGTCCTGTGAACAACCACGGGAGCCGGTGGCCGTTCCCCTCGATATCGAGACTATTTATTTTCAATTCGTTCTTCTCAATACCAAGTCGAGCGGCAATTTTGCCATCGAAGAAGCGGTTCCGCAATGATGGCTGCGTCGGGATCTCTGCTACAAAATTCAATGGAATGCTCACCTCCGCAACGATCCAATCTTCGGTCGTCCGGAAGCGGATATGCGGAATGAGATCGGCGTTTTTCCCGTCTCCGAAGAACCAGGCGTTCAAATCCTCCGCAGAAAATTTGAATTCCGTTTCCTCACCTTTTTGCAAGTCATCTATGAGAACGCGCCATTTCAAACGAGTAGCATTTTGCTCCGCGACGGAAGGGATCGGCTCAAAGGAGCGAGGCTCTGGCGAGGTCATTTGGTAAATACCCTGGTACGTAGAGATTGCCCCCCAAAGCACCGCTCCGACGATTACCACTATGACGGCGACTAGGACTAGGCAACCCCCAAGACAGTACCCTCCCTCAGAACGAAACTTTCTTGCAGTCATTGCGTGCTGGAAAATTTCTTTTGAACGAACTCTCGGACGGCGTCTGGCCAAGGGCGAGGAGACAAACCGGTCGTTTTCGTAAATTTCTCGGTTGCCATTACGGTGTAAACGGGACGCCGGGCAAGAAACATTGCCATGGAATCGAGGCGGATCGGACGTATTTCCAGAGCCTTGAGTGGAACCTTCTCCTGGCGGGCTGTATCCACCGCGCACTGAGCATACTCGCGCCAGCTGCATCCCCCGGAATTGCAGAGATGAAGAATGCCGCCGATGGGTAACTCAAATAAGAGGGGTCGAATCCACTGCGCAAAATCTACCGTGTAAGTTGGTGCGGAAAACTTGTCTTCAATGGCTACAACTTCTTCCTGGCCAATGGCTCGATCCAGCAACGAGTCGACGAATCCCGGCTTATCCGGTCCAAACACCCAGGACACTCGAATTACAAGGTGGTCGGCGCTGGACTGCAGCAGCAGTTCTTCACCGAGTCGCTTCGTCTTTCCATAAATACTGATTGGCTTGGCTGGATCTTCCTCACGATAGGGACGGGAAGCCAATCCGTCGAAAACGTAATCGGTGCTGACGTGCAGACATCGAACACCTCGTTCGACGCAAAGCGCGCCAAGCTCGGAGACCGAACGAGCATTGATCAGGCTCGCTTCGTCCGAATGTTGCTCACACCAGTCGACGTTCGTTGCGGCTGCGGCATTGATCAGCGAATCAAACTCGACACCTTTCAACTGTTCGCGAATCGGCTTTGTCAGGTCCAACTCCGCGCGTCCGAAAGCAAGAATGTCGTACTCGTCGGCGAGCTCCCGGCAAAGGGCGGCGCCAAGTCGCCCGTTTTTGCCAAGAATCGCAATCCTTCGTTTCATCCTGGACGTTGAACCTCCCGCCACCAAGACTCATTCTGGCGGTACCATTCAATCGTCTCGGCGAGACCTTGTTCGAAATCACGCAGCGGTTTCCAACCGATCTCGGTCCGGAGTTTGGTTGAGTCGATTGCATATCTGCGATCGTGCCCGGGCCTGTCACGCACGAATTGGATCAAATCCTCGCTTTTTCCCAAATGGGACAGAATCGATCGAACCAGGTCCAGATTTTTGCGTTCGCTATCCGCCCCCACATTATAGATTTCGCCGGCGCGGCCTTGCATCAGCACGTCAAAAACCGCCGCACAATGGTCTTCGACGTGAATCCAGTCTCGGACATTCAATCCGTCTCCATAGACCGGGAGCGCCTGGTCCGCGAGCGCTTGCAAGATCATGAGGGGAATTAGTTTTTCCGGGAATTGATATGGCCCATAGTTATTCGAACAACGAGTTACCACGACATCCTGACCAAAGGTTTTGTGTGCTGCCAGGACCAGGAGATCAGCCGCCGCCTTGCTCGCCGAATAAGGCGAACTCGGGTTAAGGCGGCTTTGCTCCGTAAATCTACTTCCCTCTCCGAGAGAGCCATATACTTCGTCAGTGGAAATCTGGAGAAACCTCTTAACGCCATGGCGTCGGGCGGCAGCCAGCAAGCTACTCGTCCCGACGATGTTCGTGTGAATGAAATTCTCGGGAGACGCGATACTGCGGTCAACGTGACTTTCGGCAGCAAAGTTAATCACTGCAAAATAACTGTGATTCGTCAAGACCTCGCTAATTGCTTCCGAGTTAGCGATATCTGCACGTAAGAACTCGTAGCGGTCGCCGAACTCATGCGAAAAATCAGCGGTCGATGCCAGCGAACCGGCGTAAGTCAGCGCGTCGAGATTGGTGATCATTTCGGGCTGGTAATGCTCCAATACGTACCGGATAAAATTACTCCCGATGAATCCGCATCCGCCAGTTACTAAAAGACGCATCGTCCGCCTTGTATCATGGCTCGATGATCTTTCAACCCTTAATCGTGACACTCTATGACCGAGCTTTCTCTCCGTTTTGCTACGCCGGAGGATGCTGACGCAATTTTCCAGTTGGTTCTAGGTTTGGCCAAGTACGAAAGACTGGAGCACGAAGTCGTCTCGACTTCCCTGGATTTCCGCAAAACGCTGACCGATTCGGAATCGAACGTTGAGGTCCTCCTCGCCCAGTGGTCTGGAGAGACCATCGGCTTCGCGCTGTTCTTCGAAAATTTCTCAACCTTCCTTGGTAAACCGGGACTCTATCTCGAGGATTTGTTCGTTCAGCCTGACTTTCAGGGTAAAGGCGTCGGAACCGCGCTGGTGGAGCGCCTCATAGAGATAGCGAAAGAGAGGAACTACGGCCGCGTCGAATGGGCCGTCCTTGATTGGAATGAGCCTGCGATCAAATTCTATGAAGAAAAGATTGGAGCAAAACTGATGAGCTCATGGCGAATCTGCCGGGTGGTGCTGGGGTAGTGGCTAGTGGCTAGTGGCTTGTGGCTTGTGGCTGGGGTAGTGGCTGGGGAAGCGGGGGAAACGGGTCGGCGGGCCGGCGTGTGGGCGTATCGGCGTAGGGAGACTTCTCGAGTCGTTGCGTTGTTGACTGGAAAAACACCTCGAAAAAACACCAAAAATGGAAATGGAGCAGCGGAAGAAACGTGTCGGCATGTCGGCGTGTGGGCTGAACCCGCTGAACCCGCTGAACCCGCTAGCGGCGTGACGCCCGTCCAGAACGCCCATTACCTCATTACCAAGCGCTCAGTCATCGCGCTCTCTACCCGCGTTCGTTCGTTTTCGAACTCCGCTTCCGATTGCGTCGACCCGATTTTCACCAGTGGCAACAGCGTCACGGTCACTTGGGAAAATGGCTTTGGAACGGCGAACCCGTCCCAAGAATTGAACCGCCAATACGCGGTATACTCGATTAGCAACGGCATGAGAGGCACTTGGCATCTTTGCGACAGAAGGACGGCACCGGGTCCGAGGGTATATCTGGGGCCTCTGGGTCCGTCCGGGGTGATACAAAGATCAAACCCATTTTCCAAACTTCGGACCAGGTCGAGAAGGGCCGCAGCGCCGCGCCGAGAACTCGAGCCACGGACTGCACCCATTCCGAAACAGCGCACGAACTCGGAGAGATACGCGCCATCGCGGCTGGCACTCGTTAAAACGAGCAGGCCCTTTCGCTTCGGATAATACCGGCGAAACAATGCCGGCATAGCCAGGATGCGGTTATGCCAGATTAAAATGATCACGGGTCCGGGGAAGGCCCCATCAAGAAAACCTGCTTCATCGATCAGTTTGTAACGCAAAGTCCCGCAAAGGAGGTTCACCAGAAACGAACCAAACCAAATTAAGCTGCGCGTTAGAACCGGAAGTTGGTAAACCCTCGTCGAATCAGCGCATCGTCTCATAAGTGGGTCCCACTTATCAGACGATGTACTCGCCAGAGCGAACATCCAGCCCCTATCGTCGCGTGAAGATGGGAGGTCAAATTCAAATCGTCAGACCTTGGTCCGAGGAATCTTCACCCCCGTCCAGCGGCATGACGGCATCAGTCATCCAACAGTTGCTGAATTCTCCCTCGCTCTGCTTGGAAAGTACAAAAATGTAAGTCACCGGCCGACCGGTTGGGCCGAAAACTTTCACGGCGATCTTTGCTTTATCGCCCTCCACGTCGGATCCAACGATCGACGAAGAGACATTATTGAGCATCGGGGAATACGCAGGGCTCTTCACAATCTGCGCAAACTTTTCTAAGGGCCCTGTTGCCGTTTTGTTGGACGGCGAGGCGAACCGAAACACGCGTTCGATCCCCGCATCGGTCTGCGGATCATCATTATGCTGGAGCGCGGTGACTTGAAATTGGACGACCTGTTCCGGAGTTATCTCCGGTCGAGGGGTAAGATCAGCGAGTGGGGCTGCGCCGGCAATAAACGGCGAGGCTATCGCAACCAGGAGAAGTGTTCGGAACAAGCGCACCTATGAATATATTCGCAGGAGCACTATGTCGCAGATGCCGCA
>DASZGG010000374.1:0-15728 GCA_035939025.1 Chthoniobacterales bacterium
CGCGGCATCGCGATGATCTTCTGTCTCCCGTAGTTTGCCACCAGGAAGTTAGTTGCAGCCCGCATCTCGGTCGCGTGCTCAGGAATTTGGCCCAGCTCGAAATGCGCAACCCTGCCGTCGATTCGGATGTTGCTGACACCATCGAAAAGTTTCCCTTTTTCGCCATCTCGACCCCAAGCGCGGAGAAGCTTGCCAACGCGATCGCTCTCTTCTCGTTCCCTCGCTCCGCCACGAGGGTTGTAGAGCAACTGTTCGATCAATGCACTGTGTGACGGGAATTGCTCCGGACGAAAATAGGCAAAAGCCAGATCGCGGACCAAATTCGCCGTTACAGGATTCTTTGCAAATTCGGTGACCGCCTCTTCTTCCAGGCCTTGAGTGAATTCGGACGCCTCGTCCGGATTCTGAATCTCCCAGTCGCGGAACGCGGCGAACGCGTCCACGAAGTTGAATTGTGATCCGCGCAATCGCACTTTGAGGTATCGGTCTATAGCAGCCGCACGCCAGCGCAATTCCTCGGCTGCCTGTTCGTTCGCAACGATCCAATCACTAAAGATATCGGTGTACAGCTGTTGCAGGTTCTCTACAATCATCGCGTTTCGAATCGCTTTTCGCTCGCCGTCGAGCCCATCGTTTCCGCAGAAAAGCATGCAGAGCCCGGCACTGAACGCGAGATGCATCGGTGATAACGGCGCCTCGCAGGTGTCCAGATAGTTAATTGTCAGGTTTCCATTCGGATTCACGATGATCGGCTCGCAGCCCTGAGTCTGGGTCAGCACTGCATGCGACAAGCCTTCTTCGACAATCAACCTGAATCCAAATCGGTGTCCTATCTGTGCCAATAGATCCGCCACGATGACCGATTTGCCAGCGCCGGTCATACCGAACAGAACGCCGTGTTGAGGAGTGTTTCCGAGCCTCGTTTTGATTCCGACAAGATTGCCTCTGGCCCCGTTGTAAATCGCTTCGGCGCCTTCCAAATGCCCTGTGAAAGTGGCCGACCAAGGAATCATGTCTGCAAGGTAGGAGTCTTCGGCCGCCAGATCGAACGCGCGATAAGTGCCAAATGTCCACCCCGGCCAGGTCTGGAAAAAAAGCTGACGCGCGTTCTCGGGAATGGTCGCATGGTGAACCACCGCGCCTCCCATGGAAATAAATGCGTTCTTCAGCGAGGCGCATCTTGCGGCCAGCTGATCTGCGTTTCTGTGCCAGAGCCGAACCGCAAAGAGACAGTTGAGCGGAATGACTTTCCCTTGCTGAAGTTCTGTGACCTTTTCCTGTTTGGCGACCATATCGGTCACAAGGGACTGTTTGCGCTCGGAAATTGCGTCGATCTGCAACCGTTGAATATGTTGTTCTTCTCTTTCGATTACCTTGTCGACGCGCTTGGGAAATACGTTCATGGTGATCGCGTACTCTTGGAACCCCATTCCGGTCAGCGCCGCGATGATTCCCGGAAACGTCCGGCGCGGCCATTGGCGTACTGCGAAAATCGCGTGGTTGTAACAGTCCAGTCTGAATGAAATCCCCGCGTCCGCAGAGTGCGCGATCCCTTCCGCATGCAGGCAGTTTTGCTGGATCGAATAGCCAGGATCGAATAAGTCCAGGGGATCAATGTCTGCCGTTTGCAGGTTCGTATTCAGAAATCGGTAATAAAACAAAAAATGATCACGATCCCGCATCGGTGTGACCCGACAATCGGCAAAAAGCCGGGCCAGTGCGCCCATGGCGAACTCGCAGAGGGCGATGCTTTCCTTTCGGGAAAGAGCGTCAAAGTATTCTGCGACTGCCCGATGACCGGCAACCGGGACTTTGGTATCGATTATCCGCGTGAAAAACAGGGTCAACCGTTCGCGGCGCAGCCGTCCTTCCTCCATTGCAGCTTTGTACCGTTCGTAGCGCTCGGCACGGATCAACACTCCAAATTGACCATGAATCGGGTCTTGACGCCGTAAATCCAAAGTTTCGCGGTGATACCTTTCCAATTCGTGGCGGTAGTCGCTATCGATGCTCCACTGGACCTGGAGCGCGTATTCTTCGCCGAGAATGCCCAGAAGAATCCGCAAACGCTCGTGCAGATCATTTAACTGCGTCACACTAAACGCGCTAATTTCGCCCGGTTCAACCATGAACCCGCGCGATATCGCAGTCTTTTTCGAGCCGCCGTCTCCGAACCAGAGCAGGTCATTCAAAAAAAACCCGTTCGGCATTCCAACGCGCGAGATGCGCGAAGCTGGGCCCAACCCTTTGCCGGAGGCGAGGCTCAAGATGGCTTCAAAGGCGCCTATGAAAGAATCGATCATCGAGTTGGAACAAATGGATGGCGCGGTTGAATGCGTGCCGGCTGAAACGATCTGCCGTTAACCCAGGAGGCGAACAGATCGAGGTCGAATCGCGGAGGTCTGCGGCTGCGCAACACCACGACATACGCGGTCGTTAGCACCGTAGGGAGCAGAGCGACCAAAAACTTTGCGAACAGCGGCATCCGATTGTCGCCGTTCAGTAACAAAGTCAGTATAAATACGGAAACCATACCGGAAATGATCACCGGCAAGCCAAGGTTGCCTTCGAATCCGAAAGCGTGTCCGGTTGACTTCGCCCTCGGGCGACTATCGGTGTAGATCAGGGTCTCATTCATCTTAAAAAGCAGGATCTTGGGTCTCGCTTTCCAACTAGAATCCGGTGACAGCACTGCCGGCCGCTCCGCCGAACATGGCAAACAGGGACTTCATTAATGCCACCGCACCGGCTACGCCGAGGCCGTAGATCACCGTCATTTTCCAATTGTCATCGCGTTTCGCGTTCAAGAAGCCGGTCATCACCATTACACACCCGGCGATGAACCCGAAAACCATGATGAGGTTTAGACCGTTTTTGAGCGGTCCTATAAAACCGTCCAAGGATCCCGTTCCATCAGCGAAGGCGGCATCCACGCACCCCCAGACCAACAGGGCGACAACCAAAGCTCTTCGCCATCCAATAACGGCAGATAATTGCCTTGAAGGAAGTCTTTGTTTCATAACACAACATTCTTATGACGCGTTGCTTTAATCTGCAAGACAAAATTACTTTTATTTTTTGTGTTTTATCTATTGACCCATTTCGGTGACTCGTAACTATCTCGGAACCTTCATTTTATAAGAAGATCGCGCCTGGAAATCCCCTGGACGTTCGTTCCCCTGCCCTCCTGGCCCGCAGACGCACAGCGTCTCCCTAAATACGGCGCCGGGGCACTTTGGCGAACCGGCTTGCTTGTGCGCATTTTCAAAAAGGATTCCGGCGAAAAATCGATCACTTATGGCGAGGCCTTGGATAAGCACTGTGTTATGGTTGGATTGATGGCCAAAAGAATGCGCATGATGAGCATTCCTGGCTTCAAAAATTCACTCTGCGCCAAGCTAAAAGCTCATGGTCTAAAAAGAGAGTGCCGGCTCGCGGTGAAAAATTTTGTAAATAACACATTATGGCTAAGTTATGATAATGCTACACTTAGACCGATGAATCCAACCGATTTAAAGCATCAGAAGGAGTTGAACGTCTTTAGGACGATTCCATGGCAAGAGGTGTGCAAGTTTCTTGCAGGCGGCTTCTTCGTGAACGCGGGGATTCTTTTCTATCTCTACGTGGCCCGCGTTTCGGTGCCGCTTTGGGGCACGGGCTTCATTGAGACCCCCGAGGTCAGCGGCGTGCGCTCCATTGTCCATGCTGTCCTCTTCTTGACTTTCTTCTACCTCGGTTTTATTCGAGAGTGGAAAAGCCGAAACCGCAACGCCTATTCGGTTCTCCCAATCGGATTCATCCGCTCCGCCTTAAAATGTCGGGACGAAGCACCTAAGCAAGGTCTGGAGGGAGCGCCTGATGCCTTTCTAGAGATACTTCCAGCATACTTAGAGGGCCTGGATCGGATGCAATGCGGCGACGAAATCATTGTCATCACCTGGCTTCATCGCGCTCGCAGGGACGTGCTAAAGGTTCACCCAAGGATGGACCCGTCAAATCCTCTTACGGGAATATTTCTGACTCGATCACCAGATCGTCCGAATCCCTTGGGGCTTCACCGCGCGAAGGTTTTGGAGATAAATCCAGGTCGTCTGCATATCGGTCCAATTGAGGCAATCGATGGAACCCCGGTGATCGATATAAAGCCAGTGATTGAATCAAATAATTGTTGATTAACTGGGCGCACTTCCCGAGCCAAACCGAGTAGAGCTGCGTGGGCATACGTCGGTCGAGCGGGCGTGCGGAGCTACAAGGATCGGCGTTACGTCCACTTCCGAGTCACGTAAGTTTTCAGGTCTGATTAGCGGGCCGGCTCGCGTCACCGACGTCGCCGCGCCTTTTGAATGTCCCCTAAACGCAGTATCCAAACACCTCAGAGCTCGCGTCGATCCCAACTGCTTGTCCGAACCTTCTCTTAAGCTTAACGACATCGTCTCCAAGGCCACAGGCGACGTCCCACATCTCCAACAAGGGTCAGCCGTTTAGTTATGACTTAGCTGATTCTTGAGGATCCCTAGAGTCCGAGCGTCCTTGGTCTTGGTTCGTCGAATCGTCTGGGCGACCGAATTGCTGCTGGGCATGCGGAACAACGCCGCAATTTCGCCGTGACTCAAACCGGCATAGTCCCAGCACAGCGTAATGGCCATGCGACGGGCCAAGTGGTTGCGTCTGCCGGGTTCTTTGAGCGCCTCAGCATTGGACTCAAAGTGCTGACTCACCCCTTCCAGGATCTCCTCGGCTCCGAGCGATGCCGACCAGTTCTTTTTCTGTCCGTAATTCTTGGGCCGCTCCACTCTTTGATTCCAATAATCCTTGAGTTTGCGCACAAATTCTTCCCCACCCAAGACCTGCTGCCATTTAACCGCCTCAAACGGATTGTCAATCTCACCAATCAGCGCCTCTTCCACCCAGCGCCGATACTTCCAACCCTTCCAGGGGCGACCGGAAAAAGACTCGAAAGCCTCTTGAATCGCTTCGCTATCCAAGAACGATTCCATTTTCTCCAGCCCGGCGTAACCCTGGTAGCTGCTCCAGCGGTAGGCTCGCAGCCGTTCCCGACGCTCACTTGGTATTCCCTGGCCCAGCGCCACTCCGCGCACCGGGTTGAGATGCAGATATCGGCTTACTTCCAGCAAATAACTCTCGGCTTCTATTACGGTGCTCTTAAATCTGCCGTGAAACAGATGCCCGACCAGCTGATGCCGCCGATTAAAGTAGACCGTGTACGCGGTCTTGAGCTGATGCATCCACTTGGAAAGATTCCCCTCCGGCGTCGTCGCCACCAGGTGGAAATGATTCACCATGAGAACGTAACAATGCACTTTTACCCTGTAGCGCTCTGCCCCTTCGGCCAGATAGCCCAGAAACTTCGACCGATCTAGGTCATCCCGGAAAATCTCCTCCCGTCGATCTCCACGCGCCATGGCGTGGTGTAACGCGCCGGCAAACTCCATCCGCGGAGGTCGTGACATCCTTATCCATAAACCATATTTAAATCATAAGTCAACGGCTGACCCCATCTGCAATTTGAACAGTGATTACGGCAAATGGAACAAAAACCGCCCTCCTCTAAGATCCTGTGGTCTCTTTGCGCGAGATGAAAAATGAACGTCACAAAGTCCGTAACGACCGTGCCAGGTCAGAGAGCTTTCACTTCACCAAACGCTTGGTCGGAGTCTGGCGAGACCTTGAGGATAACCAATGTTGGAAATACGCTCAGTCATCCCCTCTTCAGTTGTTGAAAGACTTGAAGTTTGATTTGTGTCCGGCGGACAAGAATGAACTCGCACGCGCGGAATACTTTTGGAATCGTCGGCCGCGCTTGCTTCCCGTAGTCAGCTACATTGTTTGGCTAATTGCGGCTCTCGGGTTGCCATTCTGGCTTTTCGTTGTCCCGGCGATAGGATATCCGCTTCTAATAGTATTCGCGATGATAGCCAACACCGAGATCGTACGATCTGTCCGGTGGCGACGTCAGTATGAACTAGGTATCGATCGACTCATCCACACTTCAGTTGGAGTGAACTCTTTAACGGCTAGCGCTGGTCTTCGAGCCCTCTCATTCTCAATCGCGGCGGCTTCAGGAGTTGATCGACCGCACGATAGCGTTCATACGGACATCATACCCGTCAAAAAAGCAATCAGCTTGTAGCTCAGCAGACTCTTGCTCTAGACCGTCTTTTCCAGTAATGAAAGAGTATGCTCGACGGAGTTTACAGCTTCGAGATCACATTCCTCGGCACGGTTATCAAAGGTATTGCGATGGCCGAAAATAACAGTATCAGAGGATTTAACTGGAGCCACGTCTATAAGGTCGAACGCTCGGAAAAGCACGGGAAGACCTATTGGCATGTTACGGAAACCCCGCACGCATCGGAGACGCAAGGGTTTGTCAGGCGTGGATTTCCAGCGAAACTCGAAGGCGAAGAGGGCGAAGATCGGTTTGCGTTCGAAGTAGCGGGGGAAGCAGACGTCGAAGACAAGGTATCAATCCAGGGTAGGCGGTTATGCGATCTACCGTAGTTAAGACGATACTTAAATCATAAGTCAACGGCTGACCCCAATTCGAGCATACGATGTTCCTCATTCGCTCCTTTTTCGTCGCCGGAACTCCCGCCAACCGCGAGAGCATTGCCTTCGTACGACCGCAATCAACCGAGTACTGATACCGAAGATCACAATGAAACCAAAGGTGTTCATCATCCTCGTGACGGCTGACGGAACTGGCGATTCGGTCTAACAGATAGACAACACCTCGGCTTTTCCCAAGCCCCGGTTTGAAATGCTCTCCTACTCCAGTGAACGCAGAATACGAACCCATCGGCGGTAGCTGATCGCAGTCCCAAGGTTCGTTAGCAGGACCGACGTAAGAACCGAAGTATTCATATAGATCGCCGCTGCCATCGCCGCGATGTTAGGGGCCGCGGCGGTGATTAACGTGGATGGCAGACCGTCAATCCGAGCGAAGTTCAGTGAAAGCAAGAGCCGGCACTTTACCAAATCAGGATCTAGAAAGACAATCGGCCAGTTTGCCGGCACGACGCCGTGCCCATCAAACACATTCACAGCGAGCTGAGCCTTACCAGCTACTTCAGCTTCTCGGACACAATCGCCAAAATAGACGACTTTTTGGCCGTAATACTGCCTTTGCGCGATGAAGTCTTTTTTGACCGCTGTGGTGCACCCGCCTCGAAACCACGAGAAACCAAATTTTTCAGCCATTCGCGCCGCGTCTCTGTGACGGGCTCCGGAGAGGAACACTAAATCGCAGGGACTTTGGCTGTTCAATGCTTCCACGAATTTCTCGTCGCCGCCGCCGTGAAAGCGCCAGGAAACGCTGTCGTCAAAGACCCAGCAGTCCGCATCGGTAAGAGCATCCAATGCGCTCGGATTCGAGACCAGAATTCCAGCTTCTGCAGCCTGTATCATCGTGATTAGCGCCCCGACTTCTTCCGCAATTGCAGGACCAGTCAGGTAATCAGGACGGATAGCGGCATTCGTCATCGACAGGCCGCCTCGCCCGAGTGCAGCAGCGCCGATCACGAGGGCGGGAAGAACAATCGACTCGGCGAAACTTTCGGCGTTCGGATACGTCCTCGGCTGGTCGAAAGCTTGCTTAAAATATGCGGCCAGGCGATCAGCCACGGTATCGCCGGGAACCGATTCGATCCGGAAGTTGACTTCGCCATGGGTAACCTTGCTGGAAGCGTAAAGCTTGTCGCCCGATTTTTTCCGGACCAAGCCGGGAGCGCCGGTGAGCCAGCATTCCCGAGCCTCGGCTATCCCATCAATCACGGTGCCATCCGCCGGAACCGTATCCCCGTCCCGTAATATGACCACCTGTCCGGAGGGCAGCTCATAGAGACCCGCCTCAACTGTCGTTCCGCCTCGGTCCAGCCAAACCTTTACCGGTCGCCGCCTATAATGGGCGAGCAACTTGCGTTCACTCTCGCGACGAAGGCGCTCCAGCAGCCTGGGCCAGAACTCAAGAAGCCAGGACATGAGTGCCGCTGCAAAGAAAGCGCCCGTGAGTACTGCCGTTATTCCGTTGCAGATGTAGAGAACATCGAGGTCAAATCGCCGATTTGCCAAGGCTCGATAAGCGGGCAAAACGTGCCTTGCACTCAGCAGCGCCACTAGGAAGACGTTAACTACGCCGAGCGGCGGAAACACATATTCGGCGATCGGCGCCAACACCAAATTGGTGTTCAACACGGTCGATCGGATCGATGGGAACGGTTTCGCCCGTCCAGCAAGCGAAGCCGCATCCGCTATCGCCGGCTCGAGAACGTCGAGAAGGATTGCGTGGTTAACCCTATGCGGTTGGCAGGATATTTCTAGACCTCGGGCTCCGAGCGCAGAGCAGTGGGTCACGCCGGCAAGGCGCGAGAGGATATCTAAGATCTGTTCGCGAATTGCCTCGCACCGAAGCAAGCGATGCACTGCCACAAATCGTTCGGGACCCAGTTCATCGATCCGCCAGAAGGTCAGTTTTCGCTCCGCACGACGAACTTCAAAAAAGGTGTCGAACGCGACTGTAAAGAGAAGATGTTCGTTCGGAAACGGCACCCGTTCGGGCTGGCGAAGCCGCATAGCCGCAGTGAGAGCCTCGAGTGATTCTGCCACTGTCAGTTGTTTTGGTTTGAAATCCAGCAGAGCTGAACCTCGCCGGCTATCAACGCGAGCGCCATGCAGCGCGGAGATTGAAAAGAGCCGGTCAAGCAGTTCGCGCCGAGTTGCCTCGCGAGCAGCGGACGCCAGGAGTTCGCTCGTCAATTCCAAGACTGAACCGCGCTTACGAACGCGCACATTCAGGCTGGGAGAAGTCTGGCGCGTCGCATTAAGCCGAATCGGGCTGATCGAGCCTAAACTTAGGAGATTCATGATGATTTTATTGACAATCCATATGGAGATCCGGACCGTGATTGGCGGAGGTTTACAGTTTAAAACCGAAGGGGGCAAATTTGCTACAATTTATGACGAGCCATTTGCATTTCGAAGATTCTAATGAACCTTCTCCGCCACCGAAAACACGTACGCAATCATACCCAGCTAGGCCCGCTCGTAAACGGAAGCCAGAGTCTCCATCGCCAGCTTCCGAAGCAAAAACAGAGCCTCCTGCTTCCGCGAATAAGACCCCTTCGGGACCGACGACTGCCAGAAAGGCTGGCGCAGCCGCGAAGGGCGTAGCGGAGGGATTGGCGGTCGGGCTTGGGACCGAGCTAGCGATAGGGTTTGTTGCGGGCGCGACGGGCGTTGCAGCCTCGGCGATCTGCTTGATCCTTCTTCCCTTACCAATCTATGCAATCGCTACTCACTGGGACGACGTTACGGCGACGGCAAGCCGGCTCTACCAGGGCAAAGGCACGCTGCACGATTACAGGGCGGCTGGAGAGGTGGCCGGCGGGCTTCTATCAATTGGCGCCGCTGGATCGCCGACAGGTGGATCAGCGACAGATGTTGGAATAGAGGCGGGACAGGCCGTGGGCGAGGCCATTCGAGCGTTGAGCGGCAACGAATCGCAGGAAGAAGTTGGGGCTACACGAACATATCCGTCAAAGCAAAGCTTCTCCCGCCGTGCTTTAATGAAACGTTGAGGTATACTTATATAAAATTGTTGAAAGGTGCGTCACTAAAATGAAGAAGTCCGAATCTTCTGGACGTTCGGCAGAAAAGGCCGGCGAGGTCGCCGGTGAAGCGGCGATGGCCGCAGAAACGAAGGCAGGGACCCTGGGAAAACGATTGCAAGAGCGCATTAGGACAGATCCTATCAAAGCGATCCTGATGGCAGCCGGAGCGGGGCTTCTGGTCGGATTGCTGCTCTAAGACCGCTATCTCGGAAGTAGATAGGGTGATCCGCGGCCCGGTTCCTTGGCAACCTCATCGACTCGGGCGTAAACAATCGGCCAGCCCGCGAGCAATCCATCAACCAGTGGGGAGGTAAAGAATGCGGTGTCGAGAAACGCGACCGGCGCAGGAAACTAACCGACGAATCCCAATTTCAAAAAACACAGAATAGTGAGAAGCGCGCTTTGAGTTCGCCTTGTTTGCGGTGCCACGCGGCCCACGCGAGTTCCGGGGTTGGTTCCGGACCGACCGCGATCTTCGGGTAATCCAGGGTGAATCCCGACAGGGGAGTCTGTCCATCAGGAAGCTCGACGTGAGAGAATTGTACGCCGTGGCCGTTATTGATCTTGCAGATGTAGTGATTCATAAAGCCAGAGATTTCTCGATTCCCAGTTTTTGTTCATGAGTTTAGGTGGCTTAATCTCTTCAAAAAGATATTGTCGATCCGAAGAGAATTAGCCATGGAAATCTTTCATTGCAAAACAAAAATTGGCCACTAATCCGCAAAAATCACACGAGAGCCGAAGCGACGAGCTCATTGCGGGTTAGAAAGCCCAGCACCATATCCTGGCGGACTTCGATCTTGTGCACTGCCAGGCTGCAAAGGGGATATGGTGCTGCTCGCGTTACTTAACGCAATACTCTATGAAGAGGGACCCGCCATCTGAACCCAAAACTAAGAATCCCCGCGGGACGGCGGAGACCTTTTCATCGCAATCTAGACCAAAGATACGATCAGGGCTGCGATTCCGAGCAGCTTCATGGTCTGGTTTTGTTCGAAATTGATAAGACCCACGGTCGAGTCCAGGAGGAAATTTACCTCTGCAGAAAGCTGGGCGTCGTAATCACGCAGAGATCGGATATCGCGATCGAGCGTCTTTAGGCGAGCCGCAACGTCCGACTGTAGCCCTTTCGCCGCATGGCCGGTAAAATAGGCCAGAAGCGACGAAAGACTGACAGAACTTTCGCGCAGGTTGGCAATCATCGAGTTACGCTTTCCGAGTCGTTGAACCACACGTTTCAACCCGAGAGATTTCCTTTGGCTCCGTTGCGCGCGTTGCTCAGCGAATATCTCGATGGAAAGCGAGTTCAGATCTTGTTCGACCAACCGTAAGTTACTCGCAATATGACCCACAATCGCCTCTAGAAGCTCCGCCAGCGCTTCATTTGAATTACGAAATCGGCGCTTCTGCAGGCGACTGGCCGCGTTTTGGAAGATTCGAAATGCGTGATGGTCCGAATAGCGGATGCTGACAAATTGCTTCTCCGTTATAACGAAAGTGACAGAGGTATTGACAGTGATCACGGGCTCAAAACAGAGCACCCAACATGAGACGTAAAGAACGCCATCCTCCTCAAACAGCCGGCTCGATTCGGAAATTTCATGCATCTCCTCGCGGCTGGGAATATTCACATCCAACAGTTTTTCGACGAACTGCTCTTCCTCAGGTTCCGGATTGAGCAGATCAATCCAATACGCATTGATTAGTGTTTCCTTCGACGCGCTAAGCTCCTCCAATGTCGCCACCTGCAAGGAGTCTCCGCCTGGTTTCAGCAACTGGATCACACTGTCAAATTAATGGCCTCGGCCGATCGGTGCGAGAAATTTCGGTAACTTGCCGCATTGAATAAAATTCTATTCTCCCGAACCTTCTGCGCGCGGCGCAAGGGGAGCAGACCATTAACGAGGCCGAGCAGGGTTGAGACATTATTGAATAGGACCGAATGCCAAATGTTGAAGCCAAAAGTGAAAACCCCAGCCACGCATAATGTATTCGGCAGAAGGATCAGATGCCAGCTTCTCCGGACGTTGTTTTCCAGCGCGTGCGAGACGTCCATTAAAGTGCAGATCTTCGCAAGGCTTTCCTCCATGAAGACGATTTGTGCAGTGTCAGTTGCAATGGTCGAGGCCCCTCGGAGCGAGATTGAGACATTTGCCTTTTTCAAGGCGATCGAGTCATTGATACCATCGCCGACGAAACAAACTGTCCGCCCTTCTTGCTGCAGCAGTTCTACGTAACGCGCTTTCTCCTGTGGTAACACCTCGGCAAAATACCGATCCATCCCTAATTGCTCGGACAAGCGCCGCGTCGGAGCCTCGTGATCGCCTGAAATAATTGCCAGGTGTTTTACGCCATGAGCGCGCAATCCCTCGACGATAGTCGCTGCTTCGGGCCGATGCGAGGAGCGTAGTTCAAGCACACCCGCAAGGTGATCTCCCACCGCAACGGTCACGAAAGAGTTGCCTTCAGTATGCATCTGGGCCAGCTCATGTTCCAACTCAGCCGGAATTGAAATTCGTTCCATCGCGAGGAAACGCCTGCTGCCTACGCGTATAACTTCGCCTTCTATCTCGACTGTTATCCCGAACCCGACATGGTATTTCGACACGTCAACCTGTGGGAGCGGCCGTTCTAGTTGTTGAAACCTTTCGAGGATCGCCCTGGCGATCGGATGTGTAAATTTCTGCTCTGCGGCCGCTGCCAGG
This sequence comes from Chthoniobacterales bacterium, assembly GCA_035939025.1. GTDB lineage: Bacteria > Verrucomicrobiota > Verrucomicrobiia > Chthoniobacterales > JAFAMB01 > JAFAMB01. The sequence goes on from DASZGG010000374.1 coordinate 12,335, forward strand.
CTGAGCACCTGCTCCGGAGTGTGAGTGCCGCAACAGAGAATCCGGCCGACTTCCGGTTTTTCGCGAGTCAGTGTCCCGGTCTTATCGAACAGCACGGTGTCCACTTGGCGCATTTGTTCAAGTGCGCGACCATCCTTAATCAGAATACCATGTTGCGCGCAAAGCGTGAGCGACGTCAGCATGCCCAATGGCGCCGCCATCCGTATCCCGGTGCCGCACTCCGAGTTAATCACGGCGAGCGCTGCACTCGGGTCCGCGATCCCCGCCGCAAGCGTGGAAATCCCGAGCGCCGGCACTACCGCGAGATCCGCAAAGTCTTCTCCTCGCGATTGCGAATTAAGTTTGTAGGCAACCGTCCGCTTGAGCACCGCACTGATTTTACTCGAAGCGGTCTCCTTCCCTGCGCGCTCCACCCGAACGATAACCTTGCCGGCGAGCATGACGGTAGATGCGTAAACCTTCTCTCCGACACCTTTTTCCGCCGGAGCTGACTCGCCCGTTAACGCGTGTTGATCAAGAATGGCGTCACCCTGCTCGATGACACCGTCGACCGGTACGATTTCGCCGGTGTAAATAACCACGCGTTCATCAAGCCGGACTTCCGCAAGCGTCACCTCAAGCTCCTGACCCGCTCGTAACACCCGCGCGGTCGCCGGCTGTTTTCCGAACGTCTGAAGTAGCATGTTGGCAGAATCTTTCCGAGTCTGACGCAACAGTTTGCGTCCGAAGCTTAAGAACCAGGCCGCCACCGCACCGACAAAAATCTCGCCAGTGAAAAGACAGGCAGTAAAAATAATCGAATCGAGTACGTCCACGCAAAGCCGGCGTTCATTCGTGATGACTCGCCAGGCGCGTCTAAAGCTGGGTAAAGCCGTATAGAGCATCAAAGCAGCTCCGATCGGAAGAAGCCAAGGTACAAAAAATGTCGCTGCGGCAGAAAGCACCAGTGACCCAGTCGCGACTCGAAGATCAATACTGGGCGAAGATTTTTTCCGCCGGACCGGAACTTTCATTATGGCCAAATCCAGATGACGAACGACTTGGTCTGCCCGAATGGTACTCGGATTAAACGCAATCGAGATACTGCCGGCATTCGGGTGCAACTTGAATTCTTCAACACCCATCAGACCTAACAGTTCTCGTTCCAGGGCTTCCCCAAAATGAGCCTTGTTTATGACGAGCGCATTTCGAAGGCGCATCCAGCCAGGAAGATGAAGTCGCAATTCCCATGTGCTGATCGTTTCGCCGTACCGGAACGTCCTCAACCGGTGAAGAGTTTTCGGTAGAACCCGCACCATGTCCGCTGGAAAGGTCGGATGTAGTTCCGGAGGCTGCTCGCCTTGATACACACGCGCGATTTTACCCAACACAAGCTTCGTGTTGCCACACGCCTCGAACGACAATGTAGCTGTCTGGCTCAATGTATCGATCTCCACCTCGCGAACCTCGGAGATTCCAAAACTCCGTTCGAGAAATTTCCGGCTAACGGCATTGCGCCAGGATCCAAACCGGCTCTGGCTATGGAAAACCACCCGGTTCGGTTGAATGATCGACACCGAAAGGTCCGGCCTTTGCCAGACAGTACGAGGTTGACGCGGCTGACCATTGCGCATTGGAGGAGGCAGAACCTCGAACGGCAAGGAATTCACGCGGGACTCTTCTAAGCCGACTAGTAGCTGATTGGAAGTAGGCATGAACCGAAGAACAAATGATATTGGTCGAGAAATATCAGAAAAGATCGGACTCAGCTCATTCCATTTTTAGGAGGGACCAACGAGCGAACTATCCAAAAATGCATGCCGAACAGAAACGTAGATCGCCGCACAAACTCTACGCTCCCCCGGCTGCAGTCTCGAACTCGTCTGCTCGCTTTTCTACCGCTTTCTTTGCCCGGGCCGATGTTCTCACTCGGGGTTTGGTCTTGGCGGTTTGTTTGGTCGGGGCCTTCTTCGGGATGGTGACCTGTTTGGAGTCCTTGGCTTTTTGCCGCGCCTCGAGCGCGGCCTCCGCCCCTTCGACAAAACCACGCCGGACAACATTCTCCTCCGGCAGCAGTTCAATCAGAAATGCGGCGGCATAAACCACGCCGTAGGAAACGCCATAAGCAACTTTATGGAGCCCGGTGCCGATGGCTCTCTTTGTGGTTTTCGCCGCTTTCTTTGCCGATTCGGCCGAGTTGACACTCGCTTCTTCGAAAGCTTCCGCAGCTGACTCTAACGTGTCTCCTAACATAGAAAATATTTTCGAGTCGGGAGACTCGGCTTTAGTGGTCATACTATCCGAAGGCAGCAAACGTTACAAATAACATTCCTAAAATGAAACTCAAAGGGAAGATTGTCACAATCTTGTTACGAAATTCGGAGCTCCGAGTTAAGGCATACGCTTTAAAGCTACCTGCTTCGCCGACCATACTTACTCTAATTTGAGAATTCAATGGCCCCTTTGAGTGGTCCTTCACCACTCGATTGAATCCTGTTCGTTTACTCAGTCGAGCCATAAAGAAGAAGTCTCATTTGTCTGGCGGCCCTCGATTAAACAGCGGTCACGCCGAACAAGGAAAGAACCCCTAACCCGACAGCCCCGATCATTGCGACAGTGGCAAGCCCAAGCAGGATACCCAGCGAAATCAAAACCCCATCGCGTTCAACCATGCCCAGCGCAATGATAAAAATCGATATCGCAGCAGGCATGTTCGTGAATGGTATCGGCAAAGCAATCACTGCTGCCATTATCAGGATGAACAGCCCTAAAAACCGCTTTGCGACCGGATTCGAGGCCCAGCACCAGCGCGCCTTCGTCCCGCGTTCGGCACGCTCGAGGAAAGGAAGGATGCCACGCACTGCCGCTGCGAAGGCCTTGCGAGGAATCGACCGCTTAAGTAAGGCGTTCGGCAAGCGAATCTCCCGCTTACCCCTGATCAGTTGCGAGGAAATGATGACCGTCGGGATCACTACCGCAACAGTCATTCCCGGAATAGGGATCGGGAGAACCTCGGGAATAGAGAAGACCATCAGTGACGTCCCGAACGAGGTCGGCCCGAGTGCCTTCACTATCTGCTCCACGGTGAGAACCTGTTGCGATTCATCCGAGATGAACTTCTTCAGGATGTCCGAGGTTCGGCGGACAGCGGCCTTGGCTTCGCTTGATTTTCGTCTCGATCCAACCGGAGCCGCAGTTCGTCCAGTTTTACGGGCTCGTTTTGGTCCGCGTTTAGTCCCTCCATCGACTGATGGACTGGCTTCCGAAAAGGGCTTGCCGGGAACCGCAACGGTCGCTGACATCTCCCTTCGTATAGTTGCCCACGGTATGCGTTGTCAAGTCGCTCCGGTACGAATCGCCCGAGAAACTCCGACCGATCTCGGTCATCCCGGAATATCTCCTTCCGTCGATCTCC
>DASZGG010000375.1:0-11327 GCA_035939025.1 Chthoniobacterales bacterium
AATATTGGCTTCGCTGACTTAGGCAATCAAAATCTGCGTACATCTCAATCGCTCCCAACAAACGTGGAAGGCTAATATTACTTTTTCTAATGGCAACGGCTTTTTGGCCCCGAATCGAGAATTTTTTCGCGCGTTTCATTAGAATTTAATACCGCGAAATAATTCAGCAGGGACACGCCGCTCTGCGGTAGGGACGCGCTCCTACGCGATCCGGCGTCGCACGTCTGGAAACCGAATTTCTCTTCTGCCCGAGGTGCGTCCACGGGATATTGACCTTATTTTCGTGCCTTGAACGCGCGACGCCGGATCGCGCGGGAGCGCGTCCCTACCACGCCGACACGCCGATACGCCTCCCCCATCACCGCTCTTCAAGAGCGGTTTCAGCCTCCGCGTTACGTTCTCTCATGGCCGCCTTGCGACTGAGTTTTACGCGGCCCTTTTCGTCGATTCCAATGCATTTGACCCAGACCAGATCGCCGACTTTCGCGACATCCTCAACACTCTTCACACGGAAATCTGCGAGCTCAGAGATATGCACCAGGCCATCTTTACCGGGTAGAACTTCCACAAACGCACCGAAATCCTTGATCGAAACAACCCGGCCGTGATAGATCTCTCCAACCTCGATCTCTTTGGTCATCCCCATAATAATCTCTTTTGCACGGTTGAGGCTTGCACGGTTGGCTGAATAAATATGGACGGACCCGTCATCGTCGATATTGATCTCAGCGCCTGTTTCCGCGACGATCCCCTTTATCGTTTTCCCTCCGGGACCGATTAGGAGACCGATCTTGTCCGGTTGGATCTTAACGGTCTCGATTCGCGGCGCGTACTGGCTCAACTCCTTACGCGGCACATTAATTGCCTCGGCCATCACATCCAGAACGCGCATGCGAGCATCCCGGGCTTGGCGAATTGCTTCGGCCATTATCTTAAACGGAATCCCAGGCAGTTTGAGATCCAATTGAAAACCGGTAATTCCGTCCCTGGTACCGCAGAGCTTAAAGTCCATGTCGCCGAAATGATCTTCGGATCCGATAATGTCGATCAATGTCGTGTACCGCTTCAGCTCGTTCACCTCGTACTCGGTGACCAGTCCGACGGAGATGCCGGCCACCGGTTTGCGGATCGGAACTCCCGCATCCATAAGCGCCAAGACGCCCGCACACACGCTGGCCATCGACGTTGAACCGTTCGATTCCATCACTTCACTGCTGATGCGGATTGCGTAAGGAAACTCGCCCTCGGGCGGAATAACTGGTTCAATCGACCGTTCGGCCAACGCCCCGTGCCCGATCTCGCGCCGGCTCGTACTGCCGAACCGCCCGGTTTCCCCAACGCTGAACGGCGGAAAGTTGTAGTGCAGGATAAAGCGCTTGGACTGATCCCCGCCGGTGTAACCGTCGATCATCTGAGCCTCCTCTACGGAGGCCAGGGTCGCCAGCGCCACTGCCTGGGTTTCACCGCGCGAGAAAAGGGCAGAACCATGTGAGCGAGGCAACAACCCAACTTCTGCGTGCAGTAAACGAATGTCGTGGAAGCCTCGACCATCACAACGCTTTTCTCGATCAAAAATGCTGACACGGAATGCCTTTTTCTGCAGGTAATCGAACGCCTGTGAGATGTCGAAGGGGGTGGCATCCGGATACTTTACGAGAATCGCCGTCTCCACTTCTTTACGAAGGGCATCGACCGCTTTGCTGCGAGCAACTTTTCCTGAGGTGTAAAGAGCCCCTTCGATCCGATCACCTGCGACTTGGTATGCAATTTCGAGAAGCTCATCGCGAACGTTCAGGAGCTCAACTTCACGCTTTGGCTTACCGGCGACAGAAACGAGTTCCTGTTGCATCTCAATAATCTCTCGCACGAATGGATGCGCAAACTCCAGCGCTCCGATAAATTCCTCCTCTGGCAGCTGGTCCGCCGCGCCCTCAATCATCAGAACGCCTTCCCAAGTTCCGACATACACCAGGTCGAGGTTGCTGAGCTGACGCTGGGAATGAGTCGGATTCACGACAAATTCGCCGTTGACACGTCCAACCCGGACCGCCCCGATCGGCCCCGCAAACGGAATATCGGAAACGCAAAGGGCAGCCGAGGCGCCGTTGATGCTTAGAATATCCGGGTCATTTTCTCCGTCTGCACTCAAGAGGACGCTGATCACCTGGGTGTCGTAGAAGTAGCCTTTTGGAAACAGCGGACGCAACGGACGGTCCGTCATGCGAGAAGTGAGGGTTTCCTTCTCGGACGGACGACCTTCTCGTTTAAAGTAACCTCCCGGAAATTTACCGGCAGCTGCTGCTTTTTCGCGGTAGTCGACGGTCAGGGGAAAGAAATCCTGCCCTTCCTTGACGGTTGTAGCGGAGACAGCCGCAACCAGAATTATTGTTTCGCCGGACCGAACCGTGACGGAGCCGTCGGCTAATTTTGCTAATTTGCCTGTTTCGATCGTTAGATCGCAGGAACCAATGATTTTTGAGACTCGTTTTTCCATTGAATGAGCCTCCGAGATGACCAACGCTATCGGCCCTTGCTCGTAGGTCCGAACTCCGAAGGATCCTCGGGGCTCGGACCTAAGACCAAGGCCGCCTGGTGGATCTCAGAGGCAAGGGTTAGGGTTTTGATCGGTTGATCGGCTTGTCGGAAGACTCGCCCTGGCGACGCTTCGCCACTGCATAGCGAACCGGTAGGACGAAACTCTCGCCAAGCCGGATTTATGGACCATAGGCGCATCTGTTGCCAGGTCCAAACAAAAAGCCGCCCACCAGGACGGCTCCGGTTACTTGCGTAAATTAAGTTTCTCGATGACTGACTTGTATCTATCTTGCGATGTCCGCTTGAGGTAATCGAGCAGGCTTCTTCGGGTGGCCACGAGTTTCAGAAGACCTCGCCGAGAGGAATGATCTTTACGAAAGACCTTGAGGTGATCGGTCAATTGATTTATCCGACGGGTCAACAGCGCGATCTGGACGTCTGCACTCCCAGTGTCCTTCTCGTGCAGCCGAAACGCGCTCAGATCTATGTTGTCACTCGCTGCCATAATTCTGAAGAGTCGTGAACATAGGGGATAACTCCGTGCGTGCAAGCGTTTTTACGCCTCTTTCCCGATCGTCACAAGATCATCTGCCAATTCGCCAAACGTCTTGGTGATCAACTTCTCCCCAAGAGTGTTGATATTGATTTCGAGTCCGAGCTTTTCTTCAAGGTGCAGTACGAACTCGACAAGATCGAGACTCTGTTGAATCACATCGCTCGCCTTCATACCTTCGATATTGTCCCTCGGGACATTCGGGAAATTTTCCGCGAAGAACTCCGCTATCGCTTCCAAGACTGCTTTCCGCTCGATCATAGAATTAGCTCAAACTCGAACGCCGCCTCCGCACGCCACATGGAATCCGGCACCCATGGAAAGCCATCGGATCGGCTGGCCCGATTTGCTGCATCCTATGATGTTCTTTAATATATGCAAGATACTCACACTACTCATATTCGAACACGATCTGAAATGGTTAATCGACGGCTCAAGCGACGCTCGAGCGAGCCCGAGCTTTTTCGCCAGACTGAGTAGCAGCATGATTCCGGCTGGATGAATTGCCCATGCGGCTCCTGGATTCTTTTCGACCCGGAGCTCCGTCATCGCCTTAAGTACCTCGCTGCGAACCTGCGTCTCAAATTGCTCCAGGTCCGCGATGCCGAACCGATAGTAGTCCGTTCCCAAGTCCCACCGAATCAACTCGGTAGCATCGCCTCTCCAAGATGATAATTCCCCCAGAGCTAAAGCACCTTCTCCAGGTTCGTCCGAAATCCAAACGCCTGCCGCCCCGTCACCGAACGTGCAGATACCTTGCCAGTTCGAACGAGCGGCGGACTTCGAATCGATCAGAGTTGACAATGGTTCGATCGCGAGGATCAGGACATTCCGGATCTCAGGAGCGAGATTCTTTACCAGCTGCACTGTGCGCACGCTGGCCGTACATCCACCATTCCCGATATCCATTTGAGTTGCAGTTCTAGCGACCAGACCTCCAAGTCGTCGAGCCGCGCGTTCCGCGATACCCGGCAGCAGTAGTCCTTCGCTGGAGACGCCAAACACGGCATCAAACTGTCGGCCAGGCGGCGCGCTCTCAATCTGATCGGCGATAGCTGAAATGGATTGCTCGAGTGCGCGAGTGAACGCCTCGGCATGGTCGGAAAATGTATCCATCCAAAGGAAACCCTCCCCGTATTGGTTATAGCGGGTTCGATGCCCGATCAGGAGCAGGCGGATAAAGTCGAACAGTGCCGTCTTTTCGGAATCATCCACTTCGAGGGCTTCGAATCTCGCCGCGATCGCCTCGAGCATCTCCTGATTAGTGAACGGAATTCCCACAAGGGGGGCATAAATGGCACGGATGTAACGACTCACAAAATTGGTGCGCACTTTAACACAGGTAGGAAAGGTTTGTCGCCATGATTTTCAAAGCCACAGCGGACCGGCGTCTGGCAGAGAGACTCACACAAAGGTCACCAAGGTCACTAAGCTCAGAGGAGTGGCGAAGGAATTCAAAAATGGATTTTAACGATGGTACTTCGTTGAGTAAAAAGGATCGATCGAGACGCCTTTCATAATTCCTTGGTGACCTTGGTGACCTTTGTGTGAGTCCGAGTGGGTCTGTCTTGCGCCGACAGGCGGTCACAGCCCAACCTGCCATTCTTCGAAAAGGTCATGGGGAATTTCCTTCAAAAAACGCGATGGACGTTGAAGCCGGTTGTCTCCAGATCCACCAGGCCAATAAGCGGGATAGGTCAGATACAGCTCGTCTTTTGCCCGGGTAACAGCCACATAGAACAACCTGCGCTCCTCTTCCATTGAGTCAACTGACTCCAGTGAACGCGAACTGGGAAACATCCCGTCGGTGAGCCAGATCACGAATACCGCTCGCCATTCGAGGCCTTTTGCCTGGTGAATTGTGGAGAGCGTAATCCTTTCCGTTTCCTGGTCCGGCTCACGTATGCTCTCCGTCTCGGTAGTCGCCAAAAGAGACAACTGGCTCAGAAAATCAATCGGGGCCTCAAAAGTCCGGGCATACGATTCCAGTGACGTCAAATCGTCTCGACGCTGCTCGTAATTTGCGTATTTCGCCTGCAGATAATCATCGTAGACGGCCTCAAGAATGATTCGAATCATCAGCGACGGAGAAACCGGTTGGCGTCCGGGAGCGATTTCGTCAAGAGTGTAACGGAGCTGTTGCCACGCTTTTGCCGGCTTCTGACCTACGCGGCAATGACCGAGCCAATTCCGGAAATCCCCTCGTTCGCTATCCGGCACCGAAGAGAGCTGCTCCCAAAGTTTCTCGGCCGTCTTGACTGCGACACCTGGAAGGAGGCGCGCCATCCGCTTGAAAGCGACTTCGTCCGCCGGGTTGATGGCAAACTTCATGAACGCCGCCACGTCCTTGATGTGGGCTTGTTCGAAAAATCGTAGCCCGCTCGTAATCGAGAACGGAACCCGTGATCGAGTCAACGCGAGCTGTACCTCCAAAGATTGGAAATGAGCGCGATACAGAACGGCGATGCTTCCTAGATCCACGCCCCCCTCTCTCAACGCGAGGATCCGCTGCGTAACGAATGCTGCTTGTTGATTGGCGTCGAAAAGCGAGACGAGGGCCGGTCTGATTTCTGACCCGTCGCGGTGAGCTCGCAACGTTTTCGAAAACTGCTTCGTATTTGCCCGGATTGCGGCGTTCGCCAATGCCAATATTTCCGGCACACTCCGATAGTTCGTTTCAATTCGGTAAATTCTCGCGTTCGGGTAACGCCGCGGAAAATCGAGAATGTTCTGATAGTTGGCGCCACGCCAGGAATAGATTGACTGCGCATCGTCCCCAACGACCATCACGCTTTGGTGACGAATCGCCAACAGATCGATGAGCTCTGATTGAAGTTTATTCGTATCCTGGTATTCATCTACCAGGATGAATTGAAAATGCCGCTGATAGAATTCCGCGATGGTCGAGTTCTGTTGCAGCACTTGAACGGTCTTTACCAGCAGATCATCGAAATCCATCGCATTCGCAAACCGCTTCCTCTCCTCGTATTTCTTCTGGATAAACCCGATCTGATTCGTCAGGGGTTGGAACCTCCGGTATTTTGCGGCAATCACTTCCGGCACGGGACGGTCTGTGTTGAGGGCGAAACTAAATATGTCGCCCATGATTTCCGCAGTCGGAAACCGGACCGCACTCGTGTCGATCCCCGACGAACCGACTACGGCCGAAATCAAATCTTCCGAATCCTCGCGATCCATAATGGTAAATCCGGGTTGGAACCCAATTTCTCGCGCATGCCTGCGTAATAGGCGGTTACCAATCGAATGGAAGGTCCCTCCCCAGATGGCACGGGTCTCTAACGGCAATAGAGCAGCAACCCTCCCGAGCATCTCGCGAGCAGCCTTATTTGTGAAGGTCAGCAACAAAATCGACTCGGGCTCAACTCCGTTGTCCAGCAGCCATGCGACACGATAAGTGAGCGTCCGTGTTTTGCCGCTGCCAGCCCCGGCCAACACCAAGGCCGGACCAGGGCCGGAGGTCACCGCCTCGTACTGTTGATCGTTCAACTCGGCCCGATAATCGGTCGAACTTGAAATCACCGAGCCGATTTTCTTGAGCTGGTATTCGCGGGCCATGGAGGCTGAAGAGTTTTGGGTTTTGAGTTTTGAGTTTTGGGTTTTGCGTTTTGGGTTTTGGGTTTTGCGTTGATTCGTTCCCTCATCGATATACGAGCCGGCAAGGACTCAATGATAGCGGCGTCAGTGGACATTTCACGCCGCAACCACCCAAACTCAAAACCCAAAACCCAAAACTCATAACCGTGAAGGAAGCTTACCTCGGCGGTCTAGCCGCCGAGGTAAGCTTCCTTCACGAGGCTATTCGTCCTTAGCCTGGCGGATTCATCCTCGAGAATTATTCGTCCGGTTTCCAGGACGTAGCCATAATCTGAGATCTCCAGGGCCATATTCGCGTTTTGCTCGACCAAAAGGATCGTGATACCGAGCTGTTGGTTGATCTCTGAAATTTTCGAAAAAATTGTCTTCACGAGGATCGGGGCAATCCCCAGCGAGGGCTCGTCCAGCATGAGAAACCGGGGTTTGGACATTAACGCTCTAGCAATCGCAAGCATCTGCTGTTCTCCTCCGCTTAAGGTTCCTGCGACTTGTTTTTCGCGCTCTCTCAGCCTGGGGAAAACGTCAAACACATAGTCATAATCTTTCTTGATTTCCGCGGTCTTCCTGCGCCGATAAGCTCCCATCTGCAGATTTTCCATTACCGTCAGGTTTGAAAATATCATTCGGCCTTCCGGCACTTGGGTGATGCCCATTGCCACGATTCGGTGTGGGGCTCGATTGGCTATTTCTTCTCCTTCGAAGAGAATATTGCCGTGCCTGGCACGGACTAAACCGGAGATCGCTCGCAGAGTCGTCGATTTCCCAGCTCCGTTGCTGCCGACCAACGTAATGATTTTGCCCGTCTCGACAGACAACGAGATTCGGTGCAGGGCCGTTATCGAACCATAGGCGACTTCTAGCTCTCGGATTTGCAGCATCGGAATTTCAAGTTTTGCGTTTTGGGTTTTGAGTTTTGAGTTTTGCGGGGTGACTACCTCTCACCTCTCACTCTCACCCTCCCCCACACCCGGTTCCTCCCCAAGATATGCCTCGATGACTTTGGGGTCCCGTCGAATCTCTTCCGGCGGGCCCTCGGCAATCCTCACACCGTGATCCAGGACATAGATTCTTTTGCAAATACCCATAACCACCCGCATATCGTGCTCGACCAGGAGCACAGAGATATCAAAGGTTTCCTGTACGAATTCAATAAGACGCATCAGGTTACTTTTTTCTGTCGGAGTCATTCCGGCAGCGGGTTCATCGAGCAGGAGTAACTTCGGTTGAGTCGCCAGCGCTCGGACAATTTCGAGCCGTCGCTGATCGCCGTAAGGCAAGCTCTTGCACATCGCCTCCCTGAGTCGATCCAGATTAAAAATTTTTAAGAGTTCCATTGTCCGGTTCTCGATGTCGCTCTCTTCTTTCAAAAACGCTTTTCCTCTGATCAAGGCATGGCTCGGTCCATGTCTGAGGTGCAGGTTGAACGCAGCCCTGACGTTATCGAAGACCGTCAGCGAACTAAAGAGCCGGATATTCTGAAATGTCCTGGCAATTCCTTTCCCTGTGATCGCGTACGGCTTAAGACCGTTGAGCCGTTCGCCGGCAAGCAGAACATCGCCTTCGGTCGGTCGATAAACACCGGTAACCATGTTGAACACGGTCGTTTTTCCGGCGCCGTTGGGTCCGATCAATCCCACAAGCTCACGTTTGCGAATCTCCATGCTGAAGTTAGCAACAGCGGTGAGCCCGCCAAACCGGATCGTGCAATTGTCTAGTTTGAGCAGACTATCCATCAGTTTCACGTGAACGGACGAACCGCTTCTTCGACGCGGTTCGGTCACCAAACAACCCCTGAGGACGTGTCAGCATTAAGGTGATCAAGAGCAGCGAATAGAGAATAAGCCGGTTCTCCAGCAGACCTTGGTAGGCGGGAGGAACAAACTGCGTGTGCGCCAGTGCACGAAGGCCCTCCGGTAGAATAGTCAATAATACTGCGGCGACGGTGACCCCAACGGTGCTTCCCATCCCTCCTAAGATCACAATTACAACGATATCGACCGAGCGGAAAAAATTGAATCCTTCCGGCGTGATGAAGGCCTTGAAATGTGCGTAAAGTGCCCCGGCTACACCCGCGAAAAACGAGGCGACGACAAAGGCTAAAACCTTGTACTTGGTCGTGTTAATTCCCATGGCCTCCGCCGCAACCTCGTCATCGCGAACCGTGAGAAAACCACGCCCATAAGTCGAGTGCACGAGACCAAGCACAACGTAGATGCAGAGGACAACTGAGCCAAAGGTCCAAAAGAGGTTGGTATAACTCCCGATCACGCTCAAGCCGCGGGATGCGCCAAGAAAGTCCGTGTTCAGAATGGCTACACGGATAATTTCGCCGAACCCAAGAGTCACAATTGCGAGGTAATCTCCCTTCAACCGCAGCGAGGGCACACCCACGGCGAACCCGGCGATGGCCGCCAGGACACCGGCGAAAAACATTGAAATAAACAGACCAACGTTTGTCGCCAAGGGATTTGTCGGACCGCCCAGTACTCCAAAAATAACCGGGTCGAGATGATTTGACCAGCTCCCCGAGGCATACGCTCCAATTGCCATGAACCCAGCGTGACCAAGGGAAAATTGTCCCGTATAGCCGTTCACGAGATTGAGGCTCGTCGCCAGAATAATGTTAATTCCGATGGTGATCAGGATGTCATAGTAATACGCGAAATTGGATGCGATGAAATTTTCACCAAAGAGCGAAACACCCAGGCAAACGACTAACCCAACCATCAGGCTCAGCGGGCCGCGGCTCATACTTTTTCGCGCTCGACTCTCCCGAGAATGCCAGCGGGCTTGAACAAAAGAATCACGATCAAGACGGCAAACGCTATACCGTCCCGCCATTGCGGAAATCCGATAGCGATAACCAACGTTTCCAGGATTCCGATAATTAATCCACCAAGTGCCGCTCCAGGGATGTTGCCGATGCCGCCCAGAACCGCTGCTACGAATGCCTTAATCCCAGGCAGATTCCCCATCAACGGGTTGATTGATGGTGAATCCATGGAGACGAGGATCCCTGCCGCTGCTGCCAGCGCGGAACCCAGCGCGAACGTGAAAGAAATCACAACGTCGTTGTTCACCCCCATAATCGAACAGGCGGTAGGATTGAGCGACAGGGCGCGCATGGCCAGGCCGATCTTGGTCCTCATTACGACCAATCGCAGAATGATCAAAAGAATGACCGTGGCAAGAATGATCGCCAACTGCGAGGTCAGGACCGTCAGAGTTCCCAGTCCTTCAACGACGTGAACAGGGATCAATTGCGGGAACGCTTTCGGATCCGCACCCAAGCGGTACTGGGTCATGTTTTGCAGAAACAGGGAGACACCAATCGCCGTGATCAGCACATTTAGCCTCGGCCGCTCCCGCAGCGGTCGGTAGGCAATCCGCTCAATTAAAACCCCGATCACCGCGCAAATCGCCATCGATAGAACCATGATCAGGCCTGCTCCCGAAAGAATGAATAGGGCGTTTTGCGCAGTAAACGTATCGAATTCGCCGAACTTGAAAAAGTGTGCGAACAGGGGAGCTAACAGGTAACCGGAGTAGGCGCCCAGCATATAGATATCGCCGTGAGCGAAGTTAATAAAGCGGAGCACGCCGTACACCATCGTATAGCCTAGTGCGATCAAAGCGTAGATCGAACCAAGCGAAACACCGTTAATAAGCTGTTGAACAGCCTCGAGTAATCTATCCATTAGGGGGTGACTTCTTGCACCATCTTCATTTCGCCGTTTTCGATTTTCAGAATAACTCCAGGCTTTGAAGCGTTGCGATTTGCATCAATCGAAATACGGCCGGTAACTCCGTCAAAATCCCGCGTGGACGCCAGAGCGTCCCTGATCTTCACAGAATCCGTCGATCCCGCGCGCTGCACGGCCTGAAAAAGCAGCCTGGCCCCGTCGTACCAGAGAGCAGCCAATGCATCCGGCACGGCGTGGTACTTCGCGCGATAGGTTTTAACGAATTCTTGAACCCGGGGAGAGGGATCAGCGGCCGAAAAATGGTTGGTGTAATAGTTGCCATCCGCACTCTTGCCGGCGATCTCCACCAGCGCCGGACTATCCCACCCTTCGCCGCCAACGAATGGGCAGGCGATTTCGAGTTGCCTTGACTGCCGAAGGATCAGTGCTGCCTCGGTGTAATATCCCGGTAGAAAAACGACATCGGGATGAGCGATCCGGACTTCGGTAAGTTGTGCACGAAAATCGGTGTCGCCGCTGCTATAAGATATTGCGCTGGTTATCTTACCGCCATTTTCGGTGAAGTATTGGCGGATCACATCGGACAGATCAACGCTATACTCTTGCTTTACATCTGTCAGGATTATCGCCTGTTTCGCTTTGAGCTGATCCAAAGCAAATCTTGCCATGATTTTTCCCGTGAAAGAGTCGATAAAACAACTCCGGAAAATGTAATCTCCTATGTTGGTAATCCCCACGCTCGTGGCGGAAGGTGTCAGGAGTGGGATCTTTGCGGCCTGCGCGAGCGGTGCTCCTTCCATCGTGGCGGAAGAGGTCAGATCGCCGAGAATCGCGACTACTTTGTCTTGGGATATGAACTTTCGCGTAATCGTGGTAGCTTCCCCGGCTTTCGATCCATTGTCTTCAACGATCAACTCGAT
>DASZGG010000376.1:0-11381 GCA_035939025.1 Chthoniobacterales bacterium
ACGGCAGCTTTCTTCGGGCTGAATGCCAAGACATCCAGGGCATCTGAAGCTGATCGGCCCTGAATTTCCCGCGTCACCTCGCGCGCCTTGAATGCAGAGATTCGCGCAAATCGATATGTTGATATTACCTGCATCAAACGCTCCTTACTTCGCCACCTTGGCGGTGTGGGCACCATGTTTCTTAAAGGTTCGGGTCGGCGAAAACTCCCCTAGCTTGTGCCCTACCATATTCTCCGTCACAAATACCGAGTTGAAGACCTTTCCGTTGTGCACCAGGAAAGTGTGACCAACGAAATCAGGCGTGATCATCGAGCGACGCGACCAAGTCTTGATCGGCTTCTTTGCGACACCGCCACTCATCTTCTCGATTTTTTCGACCAGCTTTACATCCACGAACGGACCTTTTTTTAGCGATCTAGCCATACGTCACTTAGTCTTTTTCCTGCTCTTCCGATGCTCGACTATAACAGAGTCACTCGGCTTATGTTTGCGGCGAGTTTTGAATCCTTTAGCCAGCTGGCCCCATGGGCTGACTGGATGATGTCGACCGCCACCACCCTTGCTCTTGCCCTGACCGCCGCCCATCGGGTGATCGATCGGGTTCATTGCCATACCACGGACATGCGGACGCCGACCCAGCCAACGACTTCGTCCCGCCTTGCCGCTCGAAACATTCATATGTTCAACGTTTCCGACCTGGCCGATCGTCGCGTACGCGTTTTGATGAATGCGCCGAATCTCCCCGGAAGGCATACGCACCAGCGCGTAACCCCCTTCCCGGTTGCTCAAAATTGCCTGTTGACCTGCGCTCCGGGCTACCTGGCCGCCCCTGCCCGGAATAATCTCAACGTTGTGAATGACTGTTCCCAACGGAATCGCTTTCAAAGGCAGAGCATTTCCAAGTTCCGGAGCAACGTTATCGCCCGCCACAATCTTCGAGCCCACTTTAAGTCCATTCGGTGCCAGAATGTATGCTTTTTCCCCGCCCGGATATTGAATAAGAGCGATGCGCGCCGAACGGTTGGGATCGTACTCAATCGCTTCGACGGTCGCTTCGACGTCCCGAAGTTTTCGCTTGAAATCGATGACGCGATACTTGCGTTTGTGGCCGCCCCCAATGTGGCGTGAAGTCAAGCGCCCGTTGTTGTTGCGCCCACCGGTTCGTTTGACCGGCTCGATCAGAGACTTCTCCGGCTTTTCCTTCGTTATCTCGTCGAACCCCGGCGTCTGCTTGAAACGCTGGGTCGGAGTGAGGGGTCTGAAATTCTTTAGTGCCATGTTCGCGTGTCCTTCACTATACGAGATCGATTTTCTCGCCCTTGGCGAGCGTCACGATCGCCTTCTTCCAATGGACCCGCCGTCCAAAATCAGCCCGACGTTCGCGCTTCTTCTTTCCAGCGTACTGACAAGTGTTCACTCGAACGACTTTCTTGCCGAAAATATTCTCGATCGCCTGCTTGATCTGCAGTTTGTTCGCACGAGGATCGACCCGGAAAACGTATTGATTATTCCTTTCGCCAAGCAGGCTAGCCTTTTCCGTCAGCCGAATGTTCTGAATGAAATTCGTCGGTTCGTTCATGCCAATCTCTCCGCCAGTTTGGCCAAAGCTTCGTTTGTCACAATAATTTTCTGGAAGGCGAGCAGCTGTTCGGTGTTCACCTCCGAAGCCGTATTCAAAAGGATCGGTTGAACATTCCTGGCTGCCTTGTAGGTGACCTCATCAAAGTGTGTGGAGATGAAGAGCACCTTATCCGCCTCGGTCTGCGACTTCAGGAAAGTCACAAATTCTTTCGTCTTAGGAGTTGCAATCTTGATCTCCTCGGTGACCAAAACGTCGCCCGCTATGATCCGGGAACTGAGCGCTTTCAACAAAGCGAGTCGCTTAACATTCTTCGATACCTTCTTCGAGTAGTCCCGCGGTTTCGGACCAAAAACCACACCACCCCCCGCCCATATCACGGATGAGGCATAGCCCGCACGCGCTCGGCCAGTACCTTTTTGGCGCCATGGTTTTTTACCGGAGTAAGCGACTTCGGCCTTGGTCTTCGTATTTGCAGAACCGCTTCTGCGATTTGCCCGCATCGCAACGACGACATCGTGTACCGCCTGGGTGCCGCGACCATTTTCGATCACGTCGATATTTGCCTCCTTGGCAGCTGCAATCGTTAAAACTGTTACGCTCATTCGGTCTTCCCTCTGTCGGCTTCTTGTTTTTTCTTCGCCGGGCGCACCACAACGTAGCTCCCATTCGAGCCTGGAACCGCGCCGCAAATAAGAATAATGTTTTCTTCCGGGCGCACTTGCGCGATCCGCAGGTTTTGGACTGTCACCCGATCGTCACCCATGTGACCGGGCATCCCCATATTTTTCCAAATACGGCCTGGAGTAGAGCGATTTCCGACGGCTCCGTTCCGGCGATGCGTCTTGGATCCGTGAGCGGCTGGCTGGCCGGCGAACCCGTGCTTTTTCACGACACCTTGAAAGCCCTTGCCCTTTGAGCGCCCGATCACGTCGACAAACTCACCTGCGACAAACTGGTTGACACTTAGATTCAAGTCCGCGTCAACCTGTGTACCGTCCGGCAAACGAAATTCTCTTACGAATTTTTTAGGATCTGCGTTTGCCTTCTTGAAATGTCCAAGTAGCGGCTTGGATACACGCGATTCTTTTTGCGAATCAAAGCCGATCTGCACGGCGTCGTACCCGTCCTGGTCCTGGGACTTAATCTGGAGGATCGTGTTGCCTCCGGCATCGATCACGGTCACCGGCGTAGCTTTTCCGTTCGCGTCATAGACGCGCGTCATCCCGATTTTTCGACCTAATAGTCCAATCTTCATTTCTATGGGACAACGGTTAAATCTTAATAGTAATATCGACCCCGGCCGGCAGATTAAGCTTACGCAGCTCATCCACTGTTTTAGCAGTCGGCTCGATAATATCGAGCAACCGCTTGTGGGTGCGCATCTCGAACTGGTCCATCGACTTCTTGTCGACGTGCGGTGAACGGTTCACCGTGAACTTTTCAATCTTTGTTGGCAATGGAATCGGGCCGGCCACCTTGGCACCGGTGCGCTTGGCCGTCTCGACGATCTCCACCGCAGACTGGTCCAGCATACGGTAATCAAAGCCTTTAAGGCGGATACGGATGCGTTGACCATTCGTCATAAATTAGGTTCCTTTCTGATCCAATACCGCCGCAACGATCTGCGCAGGGACAGGTTCAAAATGAGACGGCTCCATCGAATAGGAAGCGCGCCCTTTTGAAAGCGACCGGATCGCAGTAGCATAACCGAACATCTCGGCAAGCGGCACCTCGGCATGAATGACAGTGGCGAAATTCTTTGCCTCTATACTCACGATTCGGCCGCGACGCCGATTTAAATCCCCCATAATATCGCCCTGGTACTCATCGGGCGTAACACACTCAACTTTCATGATCGGTTCGAGGAGGATCGAATTTGCCCTCTTAAAGGCATCCTTCATCGCGAAGATCGCAGCGAGCTTGAACGCCAACTCGTTAGAATCAACGTCATGGTAGGATCCATCGACTATCTCCACATAGAAATCGATGACCTGGTACCCTCCCACCACTCCATTCGTTACCGATTCTTCAATCCCTTTCTTCACCGCAGGGATGTACTCCTTGGGGATCGCGCCGCCCACGATCTTATTCTCAATCGTTACTCCCTCTCCGCGCTTCCGCGGTTCCACGTTCACCACGACGTGTCCATATTGGCCACGGCCACCGGATTGTTTGATCAATTTGCCCTCTCCGGTAGCGTTTTTGGTAATCGTTTCGCGATACGCAATTTGAGGCTTTCCCGCGTTCGCATCGACCTTAAACTCGCGCAGCATTCGATCGCGGATGATTTCGAGATGAAGCTCACCCATGCCGGCGATAATGGTCTGCCCAGTGTCCTCGTGCGTGTAAACGCGGAAAGTCGGATCTTCTTCTGACAACCTCTGAAGAGCGGTCGCCATTTTTTCTTGATCGAGCTTTGTCTTCGGCTCAATTGCCATC
The DNA here is from genome assembly GCA_035939025.1 of Chthoniobacterales bacterium. Taxonomy (GTDB): domain Bacteria; phylum Verrucomicrobiota; class Verrucomicrobiia; order Chthoniobacterales; family JAFAMB01; genus JAFAMB01. The sequence continues at coordinate 4,022 of DASZGG010000376.1, forward strand.
GAGATGACCGGCTCCGGAAAAGACGGAGGTTCGAGGAGGATCGGATCGGACTGATCACACAGCGTGTCGCCGGTCGTAATGTTCTTAACGCCAACGATGGCTGCAATATCACCCGAATAACAGGTCTGAACGTCTTCGCGCTTGTCCGCTTGAATCTGGATCAAACGGCTAATGCGCTCGCGCCTGCTGGTGCGCGGATTATAGACTGTGTCTCCCTTGGAGAGCTTCCCGGAATAGACACGGAAAAACACGAGCTTTCCGACAAACGGATCGCTCCAGAGCTTAAAGGCCAACGAACAGAAATCGCCATTGTCATCGGTTGGGGCAAACTTTTCCTCATGCGTATCGGGATCGATCCCTCTGGCGGGCGGAATATCGAGGGGGCTTGGAAGATAATCGACCACCGCATCCACCAGATACTGAACACCCTTGTTCTTAAATGCAGAACCGCCGGCGACCGGGATAAACTTATTAGCGATGGTCAGCCGACGGATTCCAGCTTTCAGATCCTGTGGTGTTACCGGCTTTTCTTCGAGGAAGAGAGTTCCGACTTCGTCATCAAGGTTGCCTACCTGTTCTACGAGATCGTCGTAGGCTCGATCGATCATATCTTTATACTCATCCGGTATGGGCGTCACTTCGTACGTCGATCCGAAAGCATCGCTGTCCGAGTAAATAATCGCCTTCTTGTTAACTACATCGAGCTGACCCTTCAGGTAATCTTCCTTGCCCAAAGGAATCAAAACCGGCCACGCATTCGCACCGAGCTTGGTGCGGATCTCCTTAATAACATTTTCAAAATTTGCGCCGACCTTGTCCATTTTGTTAACAAAGCAGATCCGAGGAACATTATATTTGTTGGCCTGACGCCATACGGTTTCGGTCTGAGGTTGAACACCTGCCACACTGTCGAACACCAGGATAGCCCCATCCAAAACGCGCAACGAACGCTCGACCTCCGCTGTAAAGTCGACGTGGCCGGGAGTGTCGATGATGTTGACCCGCTGCCTCTGGTTTTCAAAAAGCTTGAAAACACCTTCTTCCTTGCGTTGATTCCAAAAACAAGTTGTCGCTGCGGATGTAATTGTTATTCCGCGTTCTTTCTCCTGCTCCATCCAATCGGTCACCGTGTTGCCATCATCCACGTCGCCGATTTTGTGAATCATCCCGGTGTAAAACAGAATCCGTTCGGTGAGAGTCGTCTTACCAGCGTCGATATGCGCGCTGATACCGATATTCCGAGTACGTTCCAGGGGGTAAGCACGGTTTGGAGAATTAGGGTTGGTCGTCATAACACTGGCCTTCTCTATCTCTAAAACAGATGTAGACATGTCAGTTACCACCTGAAGTGCGCAAAGGCCCGGTTGGCCTGCGCCATTTTGTGCGTGTCGTCACGCTTTTTGATTGCGTTTCCCTGGCCCAACGCGGCGTCTTTTATCTCCGCTGCCAGATTAGCCACCATGGTCCCTCGGCGATTCTTTGCAAAAGTAACGATCCATCGCATCGCCAGTGAGACCTGACGCTCCTGCGGAACTTCGATCGGAACCTGGTAGGTTGCGCCGCCCACTCGGCGGGACTTCACTTCCAAACGAGGTTTCGCATTTTCTAAAGCCTTGTGCAGCGTATCGAGGGGATCAACAGAATCCGAACCTTCACGACTCCTTTCGATTGCCTCATAAACGATTCGCTCGGCAACAGATTTCTTGCCGCTCCGCATGACGGTGCTGATCAGACGCGCCACCACCGGACTGCCATATCTGCTATCCACTGATTCAATCTTATGAATGACTCTGCGACGACGTGACATAAATTCTTTCGCCGCGAAAATGGGTCTTAGGCCCATCCTCGCCAAATTTTACTTCTTCTTACCCTTACCTTTAGCAGCCGCGGCTGCCTCGGCTCCTCCCTTCGGACGTTTCGCACCGTACTTCGAGCGGCTGCGGCGACGCCCATCGACCCCGAGGCTATCCAGTGTTCCCCGAACGATATGGTACCGGACGCCGGGCAAATCCTTCACTCGACCGCCGCGAACCATCACGATCGAGTGCTCCTGAAGGTTGTGACCTTCACCCGGGATGTAGGCAATCACTTCGTACCCGTTGGTCAAGCGAACCTTTGCGACCTTTCGCAACGCCGAGTTAGGCTTTTTTGGCGTACGCGTCATCACCTGCACACAGACTCCGCGTCGCTGCGGGCAGTCGGCGAGGGCTGGTGATTTTGATTTCACCACCACCTTCCTGCGACCCTTTCTTACGAGCTGGTTAATCGTTGGCATTAGACAAAATCTGCTTTGGTCCCAAATGGTTCGGAGATTAAAAAAGCCGCTCTGGCAGCACAACCCTCTATTCAGCCAGACGCGGGGGAGCGTGGACTATATTAGTTTTCCTATTCCGCGCAAGAGATTTTTCCTGAAAGCCGTGACTGGAACCCCCTGGGAAATGGGAGCGAAAGATTACCACAGATTTCGCGAGTTTCATCATAAAATCGGTAGGGACGCGCTCCGCTTGATCCGGGTCAGCACGTCCCGATGGGCATGTCCGGTGCGCCGGCTCCGATCGTAGATAGGTTCCGGCGCGTCCGGCGACGCATGTCTGCACCGCGTCTCTTGGTGTTTCTGCCGAGCGCGCTCACCCGAGTGCCGACAGTTGCCCTCCCATCAGATTACGGGCCTCCAAGGCCTCTCCATGAACTGGCGCTTCACAGGTTGCATCTTCCGTGGACCTGCCGCGCCGGACGCGCCGGAACGCGTATACGATCAGAGGCGCTGCACCGGATCTTACCAGCGGACGCCCTGCCGCGGTTCGCGCGGGAGCGCGTCCCTACCAAATTAGAGGCTCATTAAAAGCTCGCCAGAACCCCTCGTCGCTGACTAGCACTCGACCTCGCTCCGTGCTATTTTCTCAATCGTGGCGGGTGATCGCTGGCTTGACACTTGTTTTGCCAGAGGAAAGTCCGAACACCGAAAGGCAACATGCCCCGTGAAATCGGGGGCGCCCAGGACGTGAATCCCGGGCGACGGACAGTGTCACAGAAAATATACCGCCCAGCACCATCGAGCATCATTCAGCCGCGCAGAAGACCTGCTGGGGTCTTACGCGAGACCTGAAAGTGGGGCTGGATGGTGCTCGATGGTGCTGGGTAAGGGTGAAAAGGCGGGGTAAGAGCCCACCGGGCATTCGCGTAAGCGGAGCCGCACGAAAAACCCCATGTGGTGCAAGACGAAGCAGAGGGAGGGTTGCCTGCCCGCTTTTCCCGCGGATGCGGGAAGAAACCCTCGGGTAATAGTCGCACCCAGCACTATTATCGGGTTTCAGAAATGGACGGCAGAGGGCCACTAAAACTCGATAATAGTGCTGGGCGCTCGGGAAACCGAGTGAGATAAATGATCGCCATCTCGCGAAAGCGGGAACAGAATTCGGCTTATGCCACAAAACGAGGCCCGTACGGTGCACCCGATACGGGCCTCGACCACTTTAGGAGAGACGTATCGGCGTGACTATCTAGCTTAGCTATAGCTAGCTCGTGATGCCACAACAGGACGCCGACACGCCGATACGCCGTTACGTCTCCTCACTACTGCGCCAGCTTATCAATCTTCGCGGCCAGCATGAAATCCAGGTCGGTCAGTCCGCCCGCGGAATGCGTGGAAAGCACGAGCTTCACCGTATTCCATCGGATGTCGATATCCGGGTGATGATTGATTCCCTCCGCTTCTTTCGCCAGCTTGTTGACGAACTCAATCGCGGGTAGGAACCCGTCGAATTTGAACGTGCGTTCTATGTCGTTGTCGCCCAGCTTCCAGTCTGGGACTTCGCCTAATAATACCTGAACTGTCTCTGGCTTTAACAACTCCGCCATAGAAATTCCTTTCTCGTTTTCATTCGATTCAGGTTCCATCCCGAACTCATTCTTGTAAGGCCGGACCCATCGTCCAGAATTGTTCCCGACTTGAATGGTCCTCGGGTTAGTGTATGTAAGTAATTTCCGCCTGACCCTAAAACATAACCCAACCAGGCAATGCAAACGAACGGAAAGCTATTTAATAATATCGTCGAGACCGTAGGTCGTACCCCTCTGGTCAAATTGAACCGCATTACCCGAGGCGTTGAAGCCACAATTGCGATAAAATGCGAGTTCTTTAACCCTCTCGGCAGCGTGAAGGACAGGATTGGCATGTCCATGATAGACGCCGCTGAACAAGCAGGGATCATTAACCCCGATACGGTGATCGTCGAACCCACCAGCGGCAACACAGGTATCGCCCTGGCTTTTGTCTGTGCCGCGAAGGGGTACAAGCTGATTTTGACGATGCCCGAAACGATGAGTCTGGAACGACGCACGCTCCTGGCCATGCTGGGAGCCAAATTAATTCTTACACCAGGATCCGAAGGAATGAAAGGTGCCATTGGTCGGGCGGAGGAACTGCTGAAAACCACTCCGAACGCCTGGATGCCTCAGCAGTTCAACAATCCCGCTAACCCGGCGATTCATCAGGCAACGACTGCCGAAGAGATTTGGGCCGACACGGATGGGCAAATCGACATCTTTGTTTCCGCCGTCGGGACCGGAGGCACAATTACGGGTGTTGCCGAAATCATCAAAGAGCGGAAGCCGGCGTTTAAAGCTATCGCGGTTGAACCGAAAGATTCGCCGGTAATTCTGCAAACCTTGAAGGGCGAACCGGTGAAACCGGGTCCCCACAAGATCCAGGGAACCGGGGCCGGCTTTGTTCCGAACAACCTGCATTTGAAGATCGTCGATGAGGTCATCACGGTATCAAACGATGACGCGTTCATCATGGCTCGACGCCTTGCCAAGGAAGAAGGAATTCTCGCGGGGATCAGCTCCGGAGCGAACGTTCATGCGGCGCTCGAAGTTGCAAACCGTCCGGAGAACAAAGGTAAGTTCATCGTTACGGTAGCATGCTCGACCGGGGAGCGTTATCTCAGCACCGCGCTTGCCGACGAAGCCAGGGCAGAGGTCGGCGGTTAGCTCTCGTTTTCTCTACCTGCTGAACCCAATGAGTAGCCAACCCGCGGCGCAGCCGTCCGACCCGGTTTCCACGTTCGATCCCGAAATTTTTTGGGCCCTTCACAAACAGAAAATCCTGATCGGCGCGGCCCTCTTGATTGCCGCTCTGCTCGGAAGCAGCCTCTATTTCGGGATCCAGGCGATCCAGAGCCAGAAGGCCGAGGCGGCCTACGCCACGGCCGATTCGGTGGAAGGGTGGCGGGCCGTGATTCGCCAGTTTCCGAACGCGATCGCGGGGGGTAACTCTTACCTGAGAATTGCGGTGAAACTGCGAAACGACGGCAAATACCCGGAATCCGACAGCGCTTACAACTCCTTTATCCGCCAATTTCCGAAACATCCTTTACTGGTCGATGCCTACATGGGGCTAGCCGCCAATGCGGAGCTTGAGAAGCAACCCGACAAAGCGCTGGAGTATTACAAGGAAGTCACGATTCAATTTGGCAGTTCATACCAGGCACCGATGGCGCTTTTCCATCAGGGGCGACTCACCGAGGCAAAGGGTCAGCTTAAAGAAGCTCAACAATTGTTCGAAAGTGTCGTCCAACGGTACCCGGAAAGTGTGGCCGCCGGTGTCGCGGGGCGAGAGGCAGGCAGATTAGCTGACAAGCTTTCGCAGGAAACCCACAAGGCGACGGCTAAAAGTACGGCATCGCCGGTGCAATCGCCTTCAACCGCCAAGTCACCCGAGCCGTAGGGGAAACGTATGGGCGTATCGGGGTGTCGGCGTCTCGGCGTTTGCAAAGCATCTTCAATTCCGTCGAGACCTCATGGTCATTATAGCCGTGTCGAAAAGCAGTCTTACTTCCCTAGACGCCAACACGCCGACCCGCTTCCCCAGCCGACGGCCCATTTTGTTCGCAAGAATATACCTGCTATTTCGAGGACAGGACACTAATCCTGTCCGGGTCATGCGGGAACCAACCTGAAGTCCGTGCCGGAGTCGGGTTCTCCTCGCGAGTCCGGTGGACGGCTCGGCGCCTCAAGCAGCTCGCCCTGCGTCATCTGGACGTTCCCAATAGAAAGTTCACCGAAAAACTCGCCCCCCTTCTCAACTGCAAATCCGCGACCAAACACGGCGCCCGTCAGCCTGCCAGTTTTCTGAATCAGCACCTTGCCTGTGGAAATGATTCTTGCGGAAATAATTCCCTCGATGTCGACTAATTCTGCGCGTATCGGGCGCACGAATTCCGCCTCGCATTTCCGATCAATATGAACGGTCTTTGCCTCGATGCTGCCGCTTAACTTGCCCTTCAATTTAATGTGGACAGTACCACTGCAAATCAGGCTTCCGCGCAGAGATCCCTGAATTTCAGCCGACTCGCAGATCACTCGGTTGCTGTTCAGATCGCCTTTGCTTGTAATAATCAGGCTCCCCCGTGTCCGGATCGAGCGGCTGTAATTACCAATGATCCGGTAGTCCTGGAGATCTATGTAGGCTCCGCACTGTGGACAGATCGTCGACGTTGCATTCCTGGGGACCTCACGTTTACCTGCGCATTCGAAGCAACGGGCAATGACGGTACGCTGAACACCTAAAAGACCTTCCAACTTCTGGAAGACTCCAGGATGTTTCTTTGCCTCCTGCGGTTCACTCGATTTTCGACCTTTACCCAGCTGAATGTATCCGCTGCATTTTCGGCAGTAGGTAGACCTCGCAAGCTCAGGCTCTAACTGAATATTACCGCAATGAGGACATTGTACTTCGATCCGTCCTTTAGCAGCCACTCAGAACTCCTTACCGTGGAGCACCAATTTTTTGCGGCTCTTCCTTGTGCGGAATACCCAAATCTTTGACGATATTCTTGTTCGGCGTGACCTCGGATTTGCCGACGAACGTAGCACCTTCCTCGATCACCAGACGAGCGGCCTTCAAGTCGCCGATCAACTGGGAGCGCGAATGCAGTTCGCAGCGTTCCTGCACCGTAATATTACCGTGCACTTTGCCCTTTACGATCACAGTTTTACTTTTCACCTCACCACGAACATCCGCATTCTCTCCGACCGTCAGAACACCGTCCACAGATGAAATCTCCCCTTCAAGATTTCCATCAAAGACGAATTCATTTGCAAACTTGATCGAGCCTTTAATTTCAACGTCCTTCGAGAGGTTATTCTTATTCGGTGTATCTGCCATAACGGGTGTTGGTTGTGTTAACGGTTCAGCGGCCGGCGGAGTTGGCGGATTCGCCCCAGATCCAGCGTCTTCCACAGGGGCCGCTTGTCCTGGCCTTTGGGGGATAAACTTCTTCAGCACGCCCGCAACTATGTAGGGGTCTAAAAGCAGTGTCAACGACCGGTTGAATTAAGTTTTGCGTTTTGAGTTTTG
>DASZGG010000377.1:0-4800 GCA_035939025.1 Chthoniobacterales bacterium
GAATGGCTCATTACGTGGAAACGGGTGAATCTTTTTATAGCCTTTCTGAGGCATCCCAGGACCATTACTTGAGCATGATGATCGCAGAGGCAGCCGAGACTGGAAAAGAACTGAAAAGCTCGAACCAGATCTGGCGCTGAGAGGATGACCAACACAGAGGTCACAAGGTCAGAAAAGAGGTCACAAAGGAATATGAAAATTCTCCGGACCGACCGATTTCCCAATTCCAGCCTCTTTCCTAGTCGTCGACGATGGAAGCAGCGAACCGGCGACAAAGCCCATAAAAATTCTTTAAAGACCTTCGTGACCTCTTTCTGACCTTTGTGACCTCTGTGTGAATCTCTTAATCTTTTCGCGCGGTTTCGGGACCAACTCGGAGGGAGACCAACTCGGAGGGACAGGTCAAATATTGCCGTTGCACGTTTTTTTGGACATGCCACGCCGGATCGCGCAGGAGCGCGTCCCGCGTCCAATGTCGGGTCGCGCAATGTGACATGGGTGATCGATGGCCTGCCCGAGCTGTTGCAATAAATCGACAAATTCCAGGTCCCCTTGTCACAGTCATCCAGCAGCGCGGCAGAGACTCGACGCGGTGTCGCCGTTTCACTTCTCACCTTTCACCCCCTTTCGCGTCTTTTCGCGGGCCCATTCAGGAGGCAAAGGCTGGAGCCTTCGCTTACTTTCCGCGGGGACCGGCGTGTCGACGCAAAAATTTCTTGATGCTCCGATAATGCATGTTACTAAGTAACCCAGGTAATACGCTTTACTTGGGCGTTCCCCCCCGTCCGTCGCGCCTAACAGAAAAAGATTGTTAATCATAAGGTCCTCCCGAAAAACGCCAGTCCGCTCTTCAACCGCGCAATGTCTGACCGAAAACTGTCGCTGGTTTTATCCACTCCTCGAGTGATCCCGCGCGTCCCACCGCGGCGCTCATTTTTTCGGTCGATCCTTTATAAGGATTCCTTCTGCGCCTGGATCTTTATCGCCCCGGCACTTCTTGGATTCACGGTCTTCTACCTGTTGCCGTGCGTCCGCGCGATTTATATCAGCTTGACCGATTGGAACCTCCTTCGCCCGGCAAAGTTCGTAGGATCCGCCAATTATTCGCGGCTGTGGGGCGACCCGAACTTCTGGAATTCGATGAGGGTCACCCTCTTCTACGTACTCTACAATATACCGGTCCAGACCGTTGTGGGGCTGTTATTGGCGGTGCTCCTCCATCGAGTAGGCCGATCGGTGGCATTGCGCTCGGTTATTCTTGCCCCCTATCTGATCGCGAATGTCATTGCCGCGATCCTCTGGTTTTGGATGCTCGACCCCCTGCTCGGCTTCGTCAACGCGATGCTGCATTCCATGGGTTTTGGCAGAATCGCCTTTTTCAGTGACCAAAATCTCGCTCTGCCGACAATCGCTGCAGTCAACATCTGGCGCCATATGGGATTCGTGGCTCTGCTGTTCTACACCGGCATTCAAGGTATCCCGCGCGATATCTACGAAGCGGCTCGAATCGAAGGAGCCGGCCCTTGGAAAAGCTTTTGGAACATTACGCTGCCGTTACTCAGGCCAACGCTCGTCTTTGTTCTAGTCACGAGCATCATTGGTTCATTTCAGGTTTTTGATTCGATTGCCGTCACCACACTCGGCGGTCCGGTGAACTCAACGCGTACCATTGTCTGGTATATCTACGAGTCGAGTTTTGTAAACTACCGAATGGGTTACGCGTCGGCCATGTCGTGCGCCCTCTTCGTCTGTCTAACGTTCGTTACAATAGTCCAGATGCGGATTTTGCGGTCAAGCCAATCGGAGCTCGGATGAAACCTAACGCTTCAACATTACGACCACACCCGAATCTGGCTCGTTGGTCAGGTTATGCGGTTCTGGCTTTGTTCGCCGTGATCTCACTTGGTCCGATCTGGATTGCGGTAAAAACGGCGCTTAGCGATAGCAGGACCCTCTTCAGCGGCGCAAGTTCCTTTTTGCCGCAGGATCCAACGCTCTTCAATATCCTGCGGGTACTGGGTTTTGCGAACCCGGCAGACCCGAGGCTCGCTCAGATGAGCTACGGCAAAATCGACTTTTTTCGTGCTTTGGTGAACAGCGCAATCTTCACATTGCTGGTGTCCATTCCACAAATCGCGTGCAGCGCGCTGGCGGCGTACGCTTTTGCCCGACTCCAGTTCCGTGGACGCCGCCTTATCTTCTTTCTCTTCCTGAGCGCCACGATGATCCCGGGGATTGTCCTCTTTATTCCGAACTTTATCCTGATCAAGGATCTTGGCTGGCTGAATACCTATCAGGGCATGGCAGCGCCATTCGCGCTCATGACGCCATTCGCGGTGTTCTTCTTAAGGCAGATGTTCTTGTCTACTCCGCGAGAACTGGAGGAATGCGCCCGGATCGACGGAGCGTCGTATTTTTCGATTTTCTTTCGTATCGTCCTGCCGTTCCACCGGTCAGCGCTCGCCACCCTTACGATTATCACTTCGCTGTCGGCGTGGAACGAATTCTTTTGGCCTTTCCTGGTCGGCCGCTCGGAGTCGGTGCGAGTGATGGCCGTCGCGATCAATGCATTCAGACAGCAGCAGGCGGGCGGCACGCCTGATTGGAGCGGACTGATGGCCTGCACGGTCCTAGGGCTCGTTCCGATAGCCGTTCTTCTTGTGCTGTTCGGGCGCAAAGTCGTCGAATCCTTTCAGTATGCCGGTCCTAGGTAACCCCGAAATCCCCCGATAAAACAACCCCCCGGACAAAAACATGCGATACCTGACCAACATCCTGCTGGCTATCAGCCTCCTTGCTGGTGTTCGCGCACAGGCTGCGACCGAAATCAACTACTGGTTATGGGACAATAACCAGCTGCCTTCTTACCAGGCGTGCGCCGAGGCTTTCGAAAAGAAAAATCCGGATATTAAGGTAAAAATCACGCAAACAGGGTGGTTTGACTATTGGACGGCGTTGAGTACTGCGTTCGTCTCGGGGACTGCGCCCGACGTTTTCTGGGACCATCTATCGCGATATCCCGACTTCGTTGAAAACAATCTCCTCGTTGATCTCGCGCCCCTGATTGCGCGAGATAGCGTGCCGACGGACATCTATGTCGGAGGTTTAGTCAAAGTATGGGGCCGCGGTGCGAAACAGTACGGTCTTCCCAAAGACTGGGATACGATCGGCATCGTTTACAACAAGGCCATGCTCGATAGGGCCGGGGTCGACCCCAAGTCTCTCTGGGATTTGGATTGGAATCCGAACGACGGCGGTTCTTTCGGTCAGTTGATCGCTAAACTTACCGTCGACGCAAAAGGCAAGAACGGTCTTGATCCGGGTCTCGACCGCCAAAACGTCATGCAATACGGGTTGTTGCTCAATGGCCAATCGGACGGTCTCGGGCACGAGGAGTGGGCCAATTTCGCGGCTTCTCTCGGTTGGAACTATTCCGCCGGGCCGTGGGCCACACATTTTAATTATGATGATCCGAAACTGGTCGACACGGTTCGGTGGTTCGCCGACATGAGTTTGAAAAAGGACTTTATCGTCCCGGCTAAGGACGCCCGTCAAGCCGCAGCAACCGGGCTGTTCGCTGCGCAGAAAGGCGCTCTGGCTCTCACCGGTTCGTGGCTGGTGCACTGGTACTCCGAGAACTGCAAGTTTGATATCGGCTTTGCACCGCTTCCGAAGGGTCCGCTGGGGCGGAAGAGCGTCATCAACGGCTTGGCAGATTCAATTTGGATCGGCAGCAAACATCAGGAAGAGGCCTGGAAATGGGTCAAATTCCTGGCCTCGCCCGAAGCTCAGAAGATCGTTGGCGGATATGGTGTCGTGTTCCCGGCGATAGCTGAAGCTGCAGAGATTTCCATGAAGCGCATGGCCGCTAAAGGCGCTGACGTTTCAGCTTTTGTCGAAGAAGCGAAGCAGCCGGACGGGACGTTCTTCCTTCCGATCAGTGAGCATGCGAGCGATGTCGTTCGAATCTTGCGAGCCAATTTTGATGCGATCTTTCTCGAAGGTGCGGACGTCACGGGCACTCTCAAGGCCACCAATAAAGAGGTGAACGCGCTGTTCGAATAATTGGTCGAAATTTTTTTTGTATTAATGCCCCTGAAATAACTCCCGATAGAACAAACCCCTGAACAAAAAACATGCGATACCTGAACATACTGCTTGCCAGCAGCGTCCTCGCTGGTACCCCCGCACTCGCGGTAACCGAACTTAACTACTGGTTATGGGACCAAAATCAGCCGCCCGCTTACCAAGCGTGCGCTGATGCATTTGAAAAGCAAAACCCTGATATAAAAATCAAAATCACCCAGACAGGGTGGATGAATTATTGGGACGCATTAAGCGCGGCATTCGTCTCTGGAACGGCACCGGATGTCATCACCGATCATCTGTCGCGGTACCCGGAATTCATCGCAAACAATCTGTTGGTGGATATCGGCCCGCTGATCGCCCGTGACAAGGTGCCGACAGACATCTACTTTGGCGGGCTCGTTAAAGTGTGGGGCAGAGATGGGAAGCAATATGGTCTGCCTAAGGATTGGGACACCATCGCGGTTGTCTATAACAAGCCAATGCTGGAAAAGGCTGGGATCGATCCGAAATCGCTTTCGGATTTGAATTGGAATCCGAAGGATGGCGGCACCTTCGGCAAGTTAATTGCTCAGCTCAGCGTCGATGCAAATGGGAAAAACGGGTTAGAAGCCGGTTTCGATCCCAAAAGCGTTAAGCAGTATGGGCTAATAATCGGCGGTGCCCCCGATGGGTTTGGTCAAGTGGAGTGGAGCCATTTAGCGGTATCCAATG